>JANMCI010000039.1:0-22103 GCA_031361245.1 Rhodobacterales bacterium | reverse complement strand
GGCGGCATCACCGGCCTCGGCGATGCGATCGTGACCGACCTGGGCTCGCGCTCGGCTGGCTACGAAAACCAGTAACAAGCTGACCCTTCACGGGACAAGCAAGGGGCCGCGTCCATCAGGACGCGGCCCTTCTTCATTTCCGGCGCCCCAAGCATTCTCTGCGGGCGCCACAAAAAGAACACCGAAACTGGCCGAAAACTCCTTGTTCGGGTCCTGACCCTGCCACGAATCCCGGTCCATATGGCTTCATACCGAGGAACGGGACGCGGACCGCAGGCCGCGAACTGCCAACCCTCCGGTCATGACGAGAGCAACAGATCAACCTTCAAAGGACTAGAACCATGAAACTGCTGAATATCTTCAAGGCCTTCAAGAAAGACGAATCCGGCGCCGTGACCGTTGACTGGGTCGTTCTGACCGCAGCCATCGTCGGCCTCGGCATGGTCGTGATGACCACCGTTGGCGGCGGCATCACCGGCCTCGGCGATGCGATCGTGACCGACCTCGGCTCGCGCTCGGCTGGCTACGAAAACCAGTAATCTCTGGCAGCTCACGCTGACAGGCCAAGGGGCCGCGCTGTACTCAGCGCGGCCCTTTGCTATCGGCCTTGCCAGGATGGACAGGCAACTATGCCGAAAAGACCTTGGTCTTGCCCCATTCCCGCCACGATGGGCTGTCTTAGTTGGATCACACCGAACGGCAACGCGGATCCAGAGGGACCTGTTGAAATTCCGGCTCGGTACAGAAGATCGAGCCAAAACTATCTAGCAAAGGGAAACACCATGAAACTGATGACCATTTTCAAAGCCTTCAAAAAAGACGAATCCGGCGCCGTGACCGTTGACTGGGTCGTTCTGACCGCAGCCATCGTTGGCCTCGGCATGGTCGTGATGACCACCGTTGGCGGCGGCATCACCGGCCTCGGCGATGCGATCGTGACCGACCTGGGCTCGCGCTCGGCTGGCTACGAAAACCAGTAACAAGCTGACCCTTCACCGGGCAAGCGAGGGGCCGCGTCCATCAGGACGCGGCCTTACTCTTTGAGAAATAACGAATTTCTCTCAGAATCTGCCCGATGAAATCAAACTTAGGTCACGGCTTTGCCAAACTTTGGACGCGATGGAGCGCCATGTTTGGGAAGGATACTGGTCACCTGTGGCCGAGGCGAACCTGACGAAAGCGGGAAAGGACGGACGATGCAATTGACATTGAAGGTCTTGAAAAGAGAGGAATCCGGCGCCGTCACGGTCGACTGGGTTGTTCTTTCTGCGGCGATCATCGGTCTGGGCATGATTGTCCTGATCCCGGTCGCCTACTCGACGGACAGTTCGGCTCAGGGCGTGTCCGACTACATCGGAAACATCAACGTCGGATACGACAATCAATAAGCAACTTGGGATGGCCGTACACGGCCATGGGTATGAGGGGTACTAATCATGAGAATGGTGTTTGGACTTGTCCTGGTCCTGGGTCTCGCACTTGCGGGGTTCGCGGTCTACATGACAAACAATTATTTCAGCCAGACGCAGGCTGCGTTGAACCACGAGCGTGAACTGCGGGCCAAGACCGGTCCGCTGGTCGAAGTCTACGTCGTCAACAAGATCAAGAAATACGGCGACACGCTGACCAAAGAGGACGTGCAGCTGATCTACTGGCCGCAAAACGCCCTGCCAGAGCATATCTTCATGAAGGAAGAGGATCTGTTCCCGGCCGACGCCAAGGATCCGCGCTATGTCATGCGTCAGATGGAGAAGTTCGAGCCGGTTCTGATGGAAAAGATCACAGAACCCGGCCAGATGGCTGGTCTGACCGGCCAGCTTGCCAAGGGCCAGGGCGCCTTCGCGATCAAGGTCGACGTGGCCTCGGGCGTGTCGGGCTTCGTGCAGCCGGGCGACTTCGTTGACGTCTATTGGACCGGATCGGCCAATGACAGCGGCGACAACATGACCCGTTTGATCGAAACCGGCATCAAGGTCATCGCTGTCGACCAGAAAACCGACGACTCCGATGCAACCGCAACCGTTGCCCGCACCGTTACCGTGGCAGCGACCCGCGAACAGGTGGCACGACTGGCTCAGGCGGCTGCAACCGGCAAGCTGGCCCTGTCGCTGGTCAGCGGTTCCGACGTCGAGGACGCCGGTCTGATCGAAGTCAACGGCAACTCCCTTCTGGGCATCGAAGAGCGTCCGGAAATCGTTCCGGTAGCACCTGAAAGGGTCTGCTCGGTCAAGACCCGCAAGGGCGCCGACGTCGTCGACACCCCCATTCCCTGCACGAACTGAGCAGGATCAGCGATTGAGCGGCCCCATATCTAGGGGGGCCGCTTGTCTTCTTCGCAAGGGGCAGCAGGCTGTTGCAGCTTATCCACATACGAAACAGCCTCCAACCTTTGATTATTGCTTAAAAATGCTGGATACGGCATCTTAAGTAATCAATCCGGCGCAAAAGACCCGGAACATTTGGGAATTTGAGAGGGCAGGTCAGATGAAACTGCGAAAGATTTGGACGGCGGGAGCGCTCGGTATTGCGCTTGCCACCACGTCCCTCACGCCTGCCACAGCGCAGACGTTGACAATCATGAAGGGCTCTGTGAACCAGCCCCTGAATGTGCCGATGAACCGTGCTGTCGTGCTGGAAAGCGACACGGCCTTTGCCGAGCTGTCCGTGGCCAACCCTGGCATCGCGGACATCTCAACCCTGTCTGACAAGACAATCTACGTTCTGGGCAAGACGCCGGGTCGCACGACGATGACCCTGCTCACTCAGGACGGCAAACTGATTTCCAACGTCGAGGTGCACGTCACCCCCGATATCGAGGAATTCAAAGAGCGTCTGCAGCAGATCCTGCCCGGCGAGAGCATCGAGGTCCGTACCGCGAATGACGGCATCGTGCTGTCCGGCACCGTGTCCTCGACCGCACGGCTTGACCGCGCGCTCGATCTGGCCAACCGCTATTCCCCCGACAAGGTTTCGAACCTCATGCAGGTCGCGGGCACCCAGCAGGTCATGCTGAAAGTCCGCTTTGCCGAAATGCAGCGTTCGGTGTCCAAGAGCTTGTCGTCATCACTCGGCCTGCGCGGTGGCAACGATATCGGCATCGGCGGCGCCACTGGCACCTTGGCCAACGCCGTGAACCCCGGCTCGGTAAGTCTGAAACCAGGTACCACGGGCGCGCTTGGTCTGGGCTTCACCGCGGGCTCGCTGGAATTTGGCGTCTTGCTGGAAGCCCTTGAATCCAAAGGCGTTGTGCGCACTCTGGCGGAACCGAACCTGACGGCCCTTTCCGGGCAGGAAGCCAAGTTCCTTGCCGGTGGCGAATACCCGATCCCGATTGCCTCCGGCAACGGCACGATTTCCATCGAGTACAAACCCTTCGGTGTGGAGCTGAACTTCACCCCCGTTGTGGTCGATGGCGACACGATCAACCTGCAGATCAACGCTTCGGTGTCGTCCATTGACAGCACCACGACGCTCCAGGCCGCCGGCTTCAACGTCAACGCCTTCAAGCGGCGCGAAACCTCCACCACGGTCGAGATGCGGGACGGCGAAAGCTTCGCCATTGCGGGCTTGCTGCAAGACGACTTCCGCGACCTGAACGGTCAGGTTCCGTGGCTGGGTGACATCCCGATCCTTGGAACCCTGTTCCGGTCCGCTGACTACCAGCGCAACCAGACCGAACTTGTCATCATCGTAACACCACATCTGGTAACTCCGACGCGCGGCGAGGCTTTTGCCCTGCCGACCGACCGGGTCCGCATTCCGACCGAGAAAGAGCTCTTCCTCTTCGGCAAGACGGCGGGCAGGCAGCGTGGCGCTGCCGGTGAAGTCTCTCGACAGGACTTCAGCGGCTCTTATGGCTATACGATGGAGTGATGCAGATGAAATCCTCACTTCGCACCGCACTGATCATTTCGACCGTCGCCATGCTGGGCCTGACCGCCTGCGACCAGACCGGGTTTCTGGCCGAAGCTGGATCAGGCGTGGATGAGGGCAGCTTTGGCCAGCCCACCATGATCAACACCATGGCCATGACCGAAGGCGACGCCGTTGTCGCCGTCGGACGCCGCTTTGATGCCGAGGTGACCTCTACGGTCACGTTCGCCTTCAACCGCTCTGATCTGAGCGCTCAGGCCATGGCAACGCTCGACGAGCAGGCCAATTGGATCCGCCAGTTCCCCGAAGTTCGCTTCCGGGTCTATGGTCATACCGATCTTGTCGGCTCGAATGCCTACAACTACTCCCTTGGCCTGCGTCGGGCCAAAGCGGTCGTCGCCTATCTCGCGTCGCACGGCATCAGCACCTCGCGTCTCGAGGCCCTCGTCTCCTTTGGCGAAACACAGCCTGTGATCCACACCTCTTCGCCCGAACAGCGCAATCGTCGGACGGTGACCGAGGTTTCGGGCTTCACCAAGGGGTCTGCGGGCACGCTCAACGGCAAATACGCCGCCGTCATCTTCCGCGAATATGTGGAAGGGGCGACGCGCCGGCATCCTGGCAACACCATCGTCGTCACTCAGACCGATCCGGCCGCCGGCCAGTAAGCAAAGCCGTCGGACAAATGTCCGCCGCAGCACAATGACGAAACGGGCCCGACCTTCGGGCCCGTTTCGTTTTCTTCGCGCCAGAGCGGATTGCATTCAATCTGATTCAGGTCGAACGCATGCAGGACGGGCAAGCCGTTGGTTATGTTGCGTGTCGCGCCTGACCATGTGAACCTGATCGGACACGACACCCGCTAACCTCGTTTCCGGAAATCACAATTGAATCGTTAAAAACCAAAGATTGACGATTTTTTAGCCCCAATCTCGCCAACTTCTCCAAGCACCTTCTCCGCATAGGGAACAATGCCGTGGCCGCGAGGTCGGGCCTTGGTCCGGGACCGGTAGCTGTCAAAGCCTGAGAACAGGCTTGAGCCGCCGTCCCATGGTGGGGCGACTTTGGAAGGACTGGGGCTATGAGCAGTGTTGCAAATCTTCAGCCGGAACCGGCACCGATTCTGGCGTGCACGATTTCGCGGGACGTGCAGAATTTCGATCTTCTGATCGACGATATGGAAATTGAGCTCGGCGAAAGCTGGGGTGATCTGTCATTTGATGACGCACAGGTTTTTCTGGAACAGCCGGATGCAAGGTCCCTGGAATTCGTCGCCATCGCGGTCAACGCGACAGACGAGGCGGATCTGGACCGCATCACCGACATCATCAAGCAGGCCAAGTCGCATGGCGTCAAGGTCGTTCTGATCGCCGATCAGGTCAGCCCAATCGCGCTGCACCAATTGCTGCGCCTCGGCGCGGATGACTTCGTGCCCTACCCGCTGCCAGAAGGCGCTTTGCACGAAGCCATTGAAAAGCTTCGCAAACCTGCGCCAGCACCCGTGCTGACCATGGCCGCTCACCCGATTGATCCGGCTGAAGCGAGCATGCCGCACCCCGGGTTCAAGGCCAAAGGGGACCGCGATGGCGTCGTGTTGCCGGTCCACGGTCTTGCAGGCGGTTCGGGCGCTTCGACCTTTGCCACCAATCTGGCCTGGGAACTGGCCAACATCAGCAAAGAGCCGCCGCGCGTTTGCCTGATCGACTTCGATTTCCAGTTCGGCTCGGCCGCGACCTATCTCGACCTGCCCCGCAAAGAGGCGGTGTTCGAGCTTTTGTCGGATGCGTCCAATACGGACAGCGATTCGCTTTTGCAGTCGATGCTGACCTTCAATGACAAGCTGCATGTGTTGACGGCCCCGGCCGACATGCTTCCGCTCGACATCATCGGGCCGGATGATATCGGCCGCATCGTCGACATGGCGCGCGCCAATTTCGATTTCGTCATCATCGACATGCCCAAGACCATCGTGGCCTGGACCGAGGCCGTTCTGGCCCGCGCCCACGTCTATTTCGCGCTGATGGAGCTTGACCTGCGCTCGGCACAGAATGTGCTGCGCCTCGTCCGCGCCCTTAAGGCCGAGGGTCTGCCCCATGAAAAGCTGCGCTACGTGCTGAACCGCGCGCCGCGCTTTACCGACCTGTCGGCGAAAAGCCGGGTCAAGCGGATGGCTGAAAGCCTCGACATCGCGATCGAAGTTCAGTTGCCCGATGGCGGGGTTCAGATCACGCAGGCCAATGACCACGGCCTTCCCCTGTCCGAGACGGCGGGCAAGAACCCGTTGCGCAAGGAAATTCAAAAGCTCGCCAAGTCTCTGTTCGAATTGAACAAAGCGGCCGAGACCGGCAGCAAGTAATCCTACCCGAAGGGGCATAAGATGTTTTCGCGTTTCAAGAAACCAGACCAACCGAACGCCAAGCCTGCGACCTCGCCGGTGGGTTCGGGCGCACCTCAGAACCGCGCCCCGATGGCGCCCGCGCCTGTCACGCACAAGATCGCGGTGGTGACGCCAAAGTCGCCTGCCGAGGTCACGGCCATCGACAAGGACCGCAAGCGCAAGGAGAAGATGAGCGAGCTGAAGGTCGAGTTGCACAAGCGCCTTCTGGAAAACCTCAACCTTTCGGCGCTGGAATCGGCCACCGAAGGCAACCTCAAGTCCGAGATTGCCGCCATCGTCGCCGAGGCGCTGGACGAGATGTCCGTCGCCCTGAACAAGGAAGACCGCACCACCCTGAACCAGGACCTCTTTGACGAGGTCATGGGGCTCGGTCCGCTGGAACCCCTGCTGAAAGACGAAACCGTCAACGATATTCTGGTCAACGGCCCCAAGCGCATCTTCATCGAACGCGACGGCAAGCTGACCCTGACCGACATCACCTTCAAGGATGAACGCCACCTCTTGCGGATCATCGACAAGATCGTGTCCGCCGTGGGCCGCCGCGTTGACGAGAGCAACCCCTATTGCGACGCCCGTCTTGCGGACGGGTCGCGCTTCAACTGCATGGTGCCGCCGGTGGCCGTTGACGGCTCGCTGGTGTCCATTCGTAAATTCAAGAAGGAAAAGCTCGGCATCCCCGATCTGGTCCGCTTTGGCGCCTTTACCGAGGAGATGGCAGCCTATCTGCAGGCCGCCGTGTCCTGCCGTCTGAACATCATCGTGTCGGGCGGTACGGGTTCGGGCAAAACCACCACGCTGAACGCGCTGTCCTCCTTCATCGACAACCACGAACGCGTGCTGACCATCGAAGACACCGCCGAACTTCAGCTGCAACAGGTCCATGTCGGCCGGATGGAAAGCCGCCCGCCGAACGTCGAGGGCAAGGGCGCCGTCACCCAGCGCGACTGTCTCAGGAACGCCCTTCGGATGCGTCCTGACCGCATCATCGTCGGCGAAACCCGCGGTGAAGAGGTTATCGACATGCTGCAGGCCATGAACACCGGCCACGACGGCTCGATGACTACGATCCACGCCAACAACGCCCGTGACGGCATCTCGCGTCTGGAAAACATGGTGGCCATGGCCGGTATCGAAATGCCGCTCAAGGCCGTCCGTTCCCAGATCGCCGCCGCCGTCAACCTGATCGTGCAGGCCTCGCGTCTGCAGGACGGCTCGCGCCGCATGGTCTCGATCACCGAGATCACCGGCATGGAAGGCGACGTCATCTCGATGCAGGAGGTGTTCCGCTACGAGCGCCTCGGCATCGAACCCAACGGCAAGATCATCGGCCGCTTCAACGCGACCGGCGTGCGCTCTCATTACTCGGATCGTTTCCGCCAGTGGGGCTTCGACCTGCCGGCCTCGATCTACGAACCCATCGCATAAGGCGCCAAAATGCAAATCTCGGCCGCACCGCTCATCTATATCCTGATCTTCGTCGCCGTGGTCATGCTGGTCGAGGGCCTGTATCTGACCGTTTTCGGCAAGTCGATCAGCCTCAACAACCGCCTCAGCCGCCGGCTTGCGCTGCTCGAAAAGGTTCAGGACCGCGAAAAGGTGCTGGAACAACTCCGCAAGGAGATGAGCCAGCACGTCAGCGCCCGTGGCATCCCGCTGTATTCGATCCTTGCCACCAAGGCGCACAAGGCGAACATCGCTTTCTCGCCCAAGCAACTGATGGGCATCATGGCGGGCCTCGCCGTGTTCTCCTATCTCGGCCTGACCCTCGGAACCGAGGCCGCAACCCCGGTCCGCATCATCGTCGCCATCATCATGGGCATCGGCGGCGTTTATGTCTGGGTCAACAACAAGGCCAAAAAGCGCATGTCGCTTCTGGAAGAACAGCTTCCCGACGCCGTTGAACTGATGGTGCGTAGCCTGCGCGTCGGCCACCCGTTCTCGTCGGCCATCGCCAACGTCGCCAAGGAAATCTCCGATCCCCTGGGCACCGAATTCGGCATCATCGCCGACGAAGCGTCCTATGGCCGCGATGTCGCCGAAAGCCTCAAGGAATTCGCTGAACGGATGGACAGTCAGGATCTGCGCTTTCTGGCCGTCGCCGTGACGATCCAGCAGCAGTCGGGCGGCAACCTCGCCGAGATCCTCGACGGTCTGGCCAAGGTGATCCGGGCCCGTTTCAAGCTGTTCCGCCGGGTGCGCGCCATCACGGCCGAGGCGAAATGGTCCGGCATGTTCCTGTCGGCCTTCCCGATCGGCGCGCTGGTCATGATCAACGTCATCCAGCCGAACTATTACGACGACGTCAAGGACACCTCGTCCTTCATCCCGGCCTGTCTGATCGTCGGCGTCTTCCTCGTGGTCAACGTGGTCTTCATGAAGATCATGGTCAACATCAAGGTCTAGTCCCATGCAATTCCTGACCGATATCAACGCGACCCTGATCGCCAATTTCGGCCCGCTCGGCCCGCTGATGGCCGTGGGCGGTGCTGGCCTTGTGCTGATCCTGGCCGCTCTGCCCACTATGCTGAAAAAGAAGGTCAACCCCTTCGAAAAACTCAAAGCGCAGCGTATTCCGGCCGTAGTCCAAACGACCGGCAAGACGCTGCGCCGCGGCGAAAAACAGGACAAGCTCGAGAAATTCGCGTCCTTCCTTGAACCGCAGGACGCCGAAGCCATGTCAGCCTCGCGCATGCGGATGATGCGGGCGGGCTACACCGCCAAAAACTCGGTCCGCATGTTCCACTTTGCGCAATTCGCGCTCGGGATCGGCTTTCTGGTGGCAGGCGTGATCTACACGATCATCGTGTCGCGCAATCAGGAACTGACGACCCAGTTCAAGATCCTGTCGACCGTCATTCCCGGCGCCGCGGGCTATTACCTGCCGCAATACTGGATCACCCGCCGGGTGGAAGAGCGCAAGAAGCAGATCGTTCAGGGCTTCCCCGACGCGCTGGACATGATGCTGGTCTGCGTCGAGGCCGGCCAGTCCCTCGATCAGTCGATCAACCGCGTGGCCAAGGAAAGCCGCGCCGGCTACCCGGCCCTTGCCGACGAATTCGATGTCGTCAGCCACGAGGTCAAGGCTGGCAAAGAGCGTGTTCAGGTGCTGAAAGACATGTCCGATCGCGTCGGCATCCCGGATGTGTCCTCGTTCGTGACGACCCTTGTGCAATCGGCCACCTATGGTACTTCCATCGCGGAAGCACTGCGGGTCTATTCGGCGGAAATGCGTGACAAACGCGTGATGCGGGCAGAAGAGAAGGCGAACACCTTGCCGACGAAGCTGACCCTTGGCACTATGATGTTCACGGTGCCGCCGCTGATGATCATCCTGATCGGCCCTTCGGTGCACGGAATTGCCAAGACCCTTGGCGGGATGGGTGGGGGCGGTTGACCCCCTGCGCTGCCCGGGGCCAGAGTTATGGGTACCAGGCTGCGCGCTGCACTTCTCCTCGTCATGCTCTTTTTGTCCGCCTGTGCCCCCACCGGCGGGCAAGGTCCGGCCAATGCACCGCCCCCGGTTGATGGGTCGCGCCGGGCTGTTGACGGGCTGGAGGTTGGCCACCGCCTGATGGCGGCAGGCGAGTTCGAGCTGGCCCTCAAGGCCTATTACCGCGCAGCCTCCCAGCAGGGCATCAACGCCGACGTCCTGTCGGCCATCGGTTCCGCCGATCTCAAGCTCGGCCGCTTGAATCAGGCCGAAAAGATCCTGCGCCGCGCCCTTGAAGACGACCCTGTCTTTGTGCCCGCCATCAACAATCTGGGGGTTGTCCTCATGGAACAGGGCAAGTTCGGCGAGGCCCGCACGATGTTCCAGCGGGCTTTCGCTCTCGACAGTGGCACTTCGGACGAGATCCGCGATAATCTGCGCTTGGCTATCGCCCGCTCCGAGAAGTCGGTGTATGGTGACCCAGTTGTTGCCGACGACGAGCCAATGTTCAATCTGGTGCGGCGCGGAGAGGGGGATTTCGTCCTTCTGTCCCAGTTCTAGCCAGACCCCCGGCCCGTCGCCCGGTTGTTCGAGCAGTAAAAAAGGACGCAAAATGCGCCACCCTATTCTACTTGTCCTGTGCCTTGGTGGCGCAGTTGGTCTGACCGCATGCCAAAAAGGCGTGTCGCGCGCCCAGGCAGACCGCGCCGTTGCCGAAGCCGCGATGGTGGACCAGACCAATCTCAACGACATCATGTTGAATGTGGCCGACCCTGCCGAAGGTGTGGCCTATTTCAAGAACGCCCTCACCGTCTCGCCCGACAGCATCGAGCTCAAGCGCGGCCTCGCGAAATCGCTGTCCCGCGCCCATCAATATGCCGAAGCAACGTCGATCCTGAATGAGATCATCGCCTCGCCGGACGTCACCGATGATGACCGGCTGACCCTTGCCGATGTTCTGATCCGTGACAACGAATGGGCCAAGGCCGAGGCCGTCCTCACCCAGATCCCGCCGACCGTTGAAACCTATGAACGCTACCGCCTCGAGGCGCTTGTCGCCGACAGCAAGCAGCAGTGGAAGAAAGCCGACAGTTTCTATGAAATTGCCCTCGGCCTTGCCCCCAAACCGCAAAGCGTTCTGAACAACTGGGGCTTTTCCAAACTGACCCGCGGCGATGCCGCTGGTGCCGAGAAGCTGTTTCTTCAGGCTCTGACCTATGACCCCAAGCTGTTCACGGCCAAGAACAATCTCGTTCTCGCCCGTGCCGCCCAAGGCAAATACGATCTGCCCGTGGTCGAGATGACACAGGAAGAGCGCGCGCAGCTTCTTTACACCGCCGGACTTGCCGCCGTGAAACAGGGTGACATCGCTCAGGGCAAGCAGTTGCTGCAGGCCGCCGTCGACACCTCCCCCACCTATTTCGAGGCCGCATCGCGCTCGCTCAAGGCACTGGAGGGCTGATGCTGTCGACACCTGCCGCCCTGACCTTTCTGCCCTTCGCACTTGCCATCGGCGTCTGGGTCTCGTGGAGCGACATGCGCTACATGAAGATCCCCAACTACGCCGTGCTTGCCCTCGGGCTGGTGTATCTCGTGACCGGCCCCTTCGTTCTGCCGTTCTACACCTACCTCTGGGGCTGGGCGCTCTGCGCGATCGTTCTGGCCATCGGCTTCGTTCTGAACGCCGCCGGCGTGCTCGGCGCCGGTGACGCCAAGTTCGCCGCCGCCATGGCGCCGTTCTTCGTGCTGTCCGACCTGCGCTTTGACCTTGGGCTCTTTGCCGCCTGCCTCCTGGGTGCCTTCGCCTCGCACCGGCTGTTGCGCGCCTCGCCGTTCCGCACGGCGGCGCCGGACTGGACCAGCTGGTCCCATCCCAGGTTCCCGATGGGCCTCGCGCTTGCGGGAATGCTGATTTTCTACCTTCTCACCGTCATCTGGCTTAATTCTGCCGCGGTTCACTAGTTAATAAGGTCCCAACCCTAATCTGCCACGACGCATACTGCCCGAAACTTGAGGTCCCGCCATGAACATTCAGACCACGACCGGCGTCCTTCCGCCCACACCTCCCCGCACTTTGGCCGAGGTTGGGATCACCACGGTGATGATGCGCGACATCCTTCTCAAGACCATGTTCCGGATGAACATCGATCTCGTGACGGTCATCGCCAAAGTGATCTGCCTGCCCAACACGCTGACGCAGGAGCTGGTCGATCTGGCCCGCCAGCAGCGCCTGCTCGAGGCGACCGGCACCCTGCACGCCACCTCCGGCAACGAAATGGGCTATCAGTTGACCGATGCCGGCAAAAGCCGTGCCCTCGATGCGCTGTCGCAGTCGGAATATTACGGCTCGATGCCGGTTCCGCTGGCCTCTTACGGCGAACAGATGAAGCGTCAGTCGGTGCGCAACATGCGCCTGACCCGGACCGAGTTGATGAAGGGCATGGGCCACCTGATCCTGCCGCCCGACCTGATCGACAACCTTGGCCCTGCCGTTACCTCCGGCCGTTCGATCCTGATGTATGGCCCGCCCGGCAACGGCAAGTCCTCGATCTCCAACGGCATTCGCGCAGCCCTTGGTGACAAGATCTATATCCCCCGCGCCATCGAATATTCGGGCCAAGTCATCACCGTTTATGACCCCATCGTCCATTCCAAGGCCGAAGAGTCCGCCGATGACCCGAACGCCCTGCGCCGCAACACCGGCCGCTTTGACGGCCGCTACGTCTATTGCGAGCGTCCTTCGGTCGTCACCGGCGGCGAATTGACCCTCGACATGCTCGACCTCAAATACAATCCCGTCGCGCGCACCTATCAGGCGCCGTTGCAGCTGAAATCCTCGGGCGGCATCTTCATCGTCGACGACCTTGGACGGCAAGCCGAACCGCCGCAAAAGCTGGTCAACCGCTGGATCGTCCCGCTTGAGGAAAACCGCGACATCCTTGCCCTGCAATCGGGCGAGAAATTCACCGTTCCCTTCGACACGCTGGTCATCTTCTCGACCAACTTCCACCCCAACGCCATCTTTGACGGCGCGGCCCTGCGGCGTATCTTCTTCAAGATCAAGATCGACGGACCCAATCAGGACAACTTCCTGAAAATCTTCGCCATGGTCGCCCGCAAAAAGAAGGTGCCGCTGGACGAGGCGACGCTTCTGCATCTGCTCAAGGTCAAATACCCGACCATCGACAACAACTACGCCAACTATCAGCCAGTGTTCCTGATCGACCAGATGATCGCCATCTGCGATTTTGAGAACATCCCCTATCAGATGAGCCCCGATCTGGTCGACCGCGCCTGGGCCAACATGTTCGTCCGGGAAGAGGAAATCGCCCGCTGACACCAGCGCCTTGCAGGGGTTGCCGGCCTATCTTATGGCAACGGCCCTGTAGGCCGTTTTCTGTCCGTCACTGATCAGTACCGCTTCGGCGCGCAGGATGATCATCATGTCCGGGCTCAGATATTCCGTCGCCGTGATGGCCAGTTTGCCGTCCAGATAGGTGTTCTTCGCAATCACCAGGGCGGGATAGACGCAGGCGCCGATCTTGACCTCTTCCTGCCCCAGCACCTGACCTTCGTTGCGATAGGCAATGGCCGGAGTGTCGCCCGATTTCATCGTGCCTTTAAGGTCAAAGCGGTAGCCGGGCGTCAGATCGCCCAGTTTGGGCAGGCGCGAGGTCCAGCGATGTTCAACCCCTCTGGCACCAAAGCGCGCCTGTTTGGGGAACAACATCAAATGGGTCTTCTGGACCGCGTCGTTGCCGCCGGCATAGGGCTCGGTAAAGGTCACGTCATCGCCGTGGCGCTGGATGATCGTGACGGTATGTCCATCGTCATAGCGCACCTGTGCCGGTCGCCCCGAAAAGCACTCTTCTGCCTGCGCGGGCAGCGCCAGCAAGGCCAGCAAGGCCAACATCATCATTTCGCGCATACTCATTGTCCCCCGTTACACAAAGCGCCGCACACCCAGCTCCGTCACCACCGCATCAAGGTGTTGATCGAACCCGTCAATCGGCACTTCGTCCACCTCCTGCGCGGCAAAGGCAAAGCCCACGGCCAGAATCCCGTGGCTTGCGCGCAATGCCTGCAGGGTCCGGTCATAAAACCCGCCGCCATAGCCCAGCCGGTAGCCCCGCGCGTCAAAGGCCAGCAGCGGCACGATCACCACCTCCGGCTCGACCCACGGCCCCTCTTCCGGGACGAACGCGCCGAACGTGCCCGCCACCATCTTGACGCCGGGCCCCCAGGCGCGAAACCTGAGCGGCGTTGCCGGGCCAAGGATCACCGGGACGCCAACCTCGCCCTCATGCACCGTCATCGCGGGCAAGGGGTCGATCTCGGTGCGCATCGGCATGTAGCCGGCCAGCGGGCGCCCGCGCCGATCGGACAGGAAATCCGCCAGAATCTCGGCCGCCTGCCCCTGCCCAGCGGCAAAGGCCTGCTTGCGGGTGGCATAGGCTGCCTTGCGGAACAGGGCCTTCAGGTCATCAGCCATGTCGCCAACCCCAGAAATGCCAGATAGCCCATCACATCCGTCAGCGTGGTGACAAAGGTTCCCGATGCCAGCGCCGGGTCCATCCCCCAGCGCTCCAGCGACAACGGCACCATCACGCCCCCCAGCGCCGCCACGATCTGGTTGGCGATCATGGCAAGACCCAGCACGACCCCCAGCCAGACATCGCCGTACAAAAGCGACCCGCCGATGCCCAGAATGAACGCCAGCCCCAGCCCGTTCATCAGCCCCGCCAGCAACTCCCGCCGCACCACCCGCGCGGCATTGGCCGAGGTCAGATCCCGCGTGGCCAGCGCCCGCACCGACACCGCCAGCGACTGGGTCCCCGCAATGCCCCCGGTCGAGGACACGATCGGCATCACCGCCGCCAGCGACACGATCAGCACGATCGTCGCCTCGAACTGGCTGATGACAAAGGCCGAGATCGAGGCCGTGAACAGGTTGACCACCAGCCACGGCAGCCTCTGGCGGACCGTTGCAAAGGCCCCGTCCGACAGGCTGGCGCCATCGCCCACGCCGGCCAGTCGCAGCATGTCCTCCTCGTGCTCGTCGTCCAGCACCGACATCGCGTCGTCGATGGTGATCACCCCGACCAGCCGCCCGCCGGTCCCCACCACGGCGCAGGAAATCAGGTGGTACTGGTTGAAAAGATACGCCACGTCCTCCTCTGGCATCGTGGCCTCGATGGAGCGAAAGCTGTCCTCCAGAATATCCTTCAGCCTTACGCTGCGCCCCGAGGACAGGATGCGCCCCAAGGTGGCATAGCCGGTCGGTCTCATCTTTGGATCGACCAGAATGACGTGATAGAACTGATCGGGCAAAGCCGGGCTTTCGCGCAGGAAATCAATGGCCTCGCCCACTGTCCAGTGTTCGGGCGCCACCACGACTTCACGCTGCATCAGTCGCCCGGCGGACTCGTCGGGATAGGCCAGTGCCTGCTCGACCGCAACCCGGTCAACCTCATCCAGCGCCTCCAGGATCATGTCCTGCGCCGGCTCGTCCAGGTCCTCCAGAATGTCCACGACATCGTCGCTGTGCAATTCGCGCATCGCCTCTGCGACGGCGGCCCGCGGCAGCGCCTCAATCACCTCCTCGCGGATGCTTTCGTCCACCTCCGACAGCACCTCGCCGTCGATCAGCGCCGCCCCCAGCGCAAGCAGTGCGCGGCGCTCTGCCGGGTGGACCTGTTCCAGCAAGTCGGCGATGTCGGCGGCGTGCAATTGCCCCAGCAGCAACGCGAGCCTGCCCGCGTCCTGCGCCTCGACAGCGTCAAGGATCAGCGAGACGCGGCGCGCGTCCAGACCATCCTCGTCCTCGTTGATCTCGCTGCCCGCCATGATCCCTCGCCTCCACCTGCCGACCCTACCCAAAGCAGTTTCAACAAAACAGGGGGGAGACCGAAATTTACCACCAGTTCAACATCCTGTAGTGTAGTGATCGATCCAACGGAGGCAGCCATGCCCGAACTACTTCTTGGGCAGGTCCTGTCCTTTTCCGGCAATCCCTTTCAGGACGGACCCGGTGCTGCCCGCCATGAAACCCACGGCGCGGTGCTGGTTGACGCATGCAAGATCGCCGATGTCGGCCCGGCCGGGATGCTCCGTGCCCGTCACCCGCAGGCAAGGGTGACCGACTATGGCAGCGCGCTGATTTCGGCAGGCTTCATCGACGCCCATGTCCACTATCCCCAGACCGCCATCATCGCCTCCTGGGGCAAGCGGTTGATCGACTGGCTGAACCAGTACACCTTTCCCGAAGAGATGCGCTTTTCCGACCCCGCTTATGCGGCCGAGATTGCGGACCGCTACCTCGACCTTGCCCTGGCCCATGGCACGACCTCGATGTGCAGCTATGCCACTATCCACCCCGCCTCGGTCGACGCCTTTTTTGCGGCCGCCCGGCAGCGCGGCTTGCGCGCCTTTGCCGGCAAGACCTGCATGGACCGCAACGCGCCTGACGGTCTGCGCGACACCGCCAGATCCGCCTATGACGACAGCAAGGCGCTGTTGACCAAATGGCACGGCATCGAGCGACTGTCCTACGTCATCACCCCGCGCTTCTCCCCGACCTCGACGCCCGAACAGCTGCAGGCGCTGGGCGCGCTCTGGCACGAATACCCCGATTGCCTGATGCAGACCCATCTCAGCGAGCAGACCGACGAAATCGCCTGGGTCCGTGACCTCTTTCCCCAAGCCCGCGACTACCTCGACACCTATGAGGCGCAGGGCCTGCTGCGCAAAGGCGCCGTCTACGGCCACGCCATCCACCTGACCGCCCGCGAACGCGACCGTCTGGCCGAAGCCGGTGCCGCCCTTGTCCATTGCCCGACCTCGAACACCTTCATCGGGTCGGGCCTTTTTGACATGTCCCTCGTCAACACCCTGCGTGTCGGCCTTGCGACCGATACCGGCGGCGGCTCCAGCTTTTCCATGCTGCGTACCATGGCCGCGGCGTATGAGGTGGCCCAGCTGCGCGGTCACGCGCTGCACCCGTCGCAACTGATGTGGCTGGCGACCGCAGGCTCTGCCCGCGCCCTGCGGGCAGAGCATCAGATCGGCAACATCGCCACGGGGATGGAGGCCGATCTGGTCATCCTCGACCTCGCCTCCACGCCCGCCATCGCACAGGCTTCGGCGCGGGCCACCGACATCTGGCAGGCGATCTTCCCCACCATCATGATGGGCGACGACCGCGCCATCAAGGCGGTCTGGATCGCGGGCAAACGTAGGTCGGGGTACACCCCGCCTCCCCTTTGAGGTTTCCATCCGCCGCCCTCTTGGCTATGGTCCCGCCAAATTGGAGGCGCAGATGACAAAACTCGCAGCACGACTGGTGGCCATGGTCGGTGCCATGATGATCCTCATGCGCCGCTTTGGCACCGACGACGCGCCCCCGGCTCTGGGCACCGCACCCGCCATTCCGACCGCCCGCCCGCAAAGCATCCCCACCCTCAAGATGCCCACCGCGCGCGGCTGGGCTGCGGGTCACCTGCCCACTACCGCCCCCGGTCTCAAGGTGAATGCCTTTGCCACCGGGCTGGAGCATCCCCGCTCGCTCACCGTTCTGCCAAACGGCGATGTCCTGACCGCCGAGGCGTTGTTCGCTCCGGGCGGCATCAAGTCCGCCTTCGACTATGCGATCTACGCCACGATGAAGCGCGCCGCCGCCGTGGGCCGCAGCGCAAACCGCGTGACCGTGATGCGCGACGCCAATGGCGATGGCGTGGCCGAGGTGCAGCAGACCTTTCTCGCTGGCCTCAATCAGCCGTTCGGCACCGCGCTGATCGGCGACACGCTTTATGTTGCCAACACCGATGCGCTGCTGGCCTATCCCTTCACCCCCGGCGCCACCAGCCAGACCGGCAAGCCCCGCAAGCTGGCCAGCTTCAAGTCCGGTGGTCACTGGACGCGCAGCCTTCTGCCCAATGCGGACGGCTCCAGGCTTTATGTCGGCGTCGGCTCCAACACCAACATCGCCGACAACGGCTTTGACGTCGAAGAGGGCCGCGCCTGCATCTATGAATTCGACACCAAGACCGAACAGATCCGCGTCTTTGCCAGCGGGCTGCGCAACCCCGTCGGCATGGCATGGGAGCCTGTGACCGGCACCCTGTGGACCGTGGTGAACGAGCGTGACGGCCTCGGCGACGAAACCCCGCCCGACTATCTGACCTCGGTCAAGGACGGCGCCTTTTATGGCTGGCCCTATTGCTACTGGGACCGCATCGTCGATGACCGCGTGCCGCAGGACGCGGCCAAGGTCGCCTCCGCGCTCACGCCCGATTACGCGCTGGGCGGCCATACCGCGTCGCTTGGTCTGGCTTGGATGCCCGCCGGCACCCTGCCCGGCTTTGGCGACGGCATGGTCATCGGCCAGCACGGTTCGTGGAACCGCTCCAAACTCTCGGGCTACAAGGTCATCTTCGTACCCTTTGAGGGTGGCAAGCCCTCCGGCCCGCCGCGCGACATCCTGACCGGCTTTCTGGCACCCGACGAGAAGGACAGCTACGGCCGCCCCGTCGGCGTGGCGCTGGCCAAGGATGGCACCCTTCTGGTGGCCGATGATGTGGGCAACGTGATCTGGCGAGTAACCGGGGCGTAGGGCGGGGTTCACCCCGCCACCCGGCCTCCTCAAACCCCTAATGCCGGGTTAATTTCAGGAATCCAAGTCCCTGATTTCAAACATATTCCTAAAACGTCCAGATCTGGACGCTAAAGCGGGATGAGTTTTCATAGAAACATGGACACCGGAAATCGCGGTCGAGCCTCGGCGAGAGGCAGCGAATTCCGATTCCGCCGAAACTCATCCCGCACTAGTCATCCTCGCCCAGATCCCACCCGTCCGGATAGAAATCATAGGCAATCGCAAGCTCGGTCGCAACCTTCTCCTGCTCCCAGATCGCTTCCGGCGTGACCGGCATCGGCCCGTAAGAGGCGATCAGGTTGCCGGCGTCGCGCCTCGTCTGAAACCCCTTGGCCTTCAGCGCCTTTTGAAACGCGCCCCAGTTGGCGTCGTCTTCCTCGACAAAGAACAGAAAGTCGACGACCGACGTCTCGGGCAGTTTCTGGCCCCGCGGGATTGACTTGAACGTCTCGAACGTCTCGCGACGCTGCGCTGCATAATCATGGGCCATGATCGCCTCCCTTTCGGGGCCGCATATCACCCCATCAGGGCCCTCGCCAGTTGGTTTTGCCGCTCGATCACGCGGGGCAGGTCAATCGTCGCCATCTGTCCCTCCTTGACCACCCGCCGCCCCTCGACGATCAGGTCCCGCACCCGCATCGGCCCGGCCAGCAGCAACGCCACCTTGTCCCATGACCCGGCGGCCTCAATGCCAGAGACATCCCAGATCGCCACATCGGCCCGCTTGCCGACCTCCAGCGATCCACAGTCGTCCCCCCGCCCCAGAACCCGCGCGCCACCCAATGTGGCGATCTCCAGCGCCTCGCGTGCAGGCATCGCATCGGCCCCCCGCGCCACCCGCTGCAACAGCATGGCCTGCCGCGCCTCGGCCATCAGATTGCCCGCGTCGTTGCTGGCCGATCCATCCACCCCCAGCCCGACCCTGACCCCGGCATCCCGCATCGCCCGGATCGGGGCAATCCCCGAGCCAAGGCGGCAGTTCGAACACGGACAGTGGGCAACTCCGGTCAGACTGCGGGCAAAGAGGTCAATCTCGGCCCTGTCCAGCTTGACGCAATGGGCATGCCAGACATCGTCTCCGGTCCAGCCCAGATCCTCGGCATATTGCCCCGGGCGACAGCCGAACGTCGCCAGCGAATAGGCGACATCCTCGTCGTTCTCGGCCAGATGCGTGTGCAGCATCACCCTCTTGGCACGGGCGAGCAGCGCCGCCTCCCGCATCAGATCGCGGCTGACGCTGAAGGGGGAACAAGGCGCGATCCCAACCCGCACCATGGCCCCGGCGCGCGGGTCGTGAAACCGGTCCACCACGCGGATGCAATCCTCCAGAATGGCCGCCTCCCGCTCGACCAGACTGTCGGGCGGCAGCCCCCCGGCGCTTTCGCCAATGCTCATCGCCCCGCGTGTCGGATGGAACCGCAGCCCCACCTCTGCCGCCGCTGCAATCGTATCGTCCAGCCGCGCCCCGTTCGGGAAAAGATAGAGATGATCCGCACTCATCGTGCACCCCGACAGGGCCAGCTCCGCAAGGCCGATCTGGGCCGAGACGAAGATCTCCTCCGCTCCGAACCGGGCCCAGATCGGATAAAGCGTTTTCAACCAGCCGAACAGCAGCGCATCCTGCCCGCCCGGCACCGCCCTCGTCAGCGACTGGAAAAGATGGTGGTGCGTGTTGACCAATCCCGGCGTGACCACACAGCCGCTGGCGTGCAAGATCTCTGCCCCCGGTGCGCGCAAATCGCGGCCGACCGCAACGATCACCCCGCCGCGGAGCAGCACATCGCCGCCCGCAATCTCAGCCCGCGCCGCGTCCATCGTGACCACGGCGTCGGCATTCTTGATCAGTAGTTCAGACATGCCGGTTCCCTTTATGCCCACCCCTTCGGTGGATCGGGAACTCCCAGGCGACAGAAGGGGGTAAGGACTCGGCCCGGTTCTTACCATCTAGCAATTCGGGCAAGGCCGGGCAAGTTGCCGCCAACGTCTTCGGTCGCATTTTCACAAGATTCATTGCCGGCCCGCCGCCCGCCGGACCTTGCCTCAGGAATTCAGCAGGGCCAGCGCTTCGGCGTGTATGGTCGCGTTTGCCGCCGCCAGCACACGCCCGCCATTGTGGCAAGGCCGCCCCTGCCAGTCGGTCATCACTCCCCCGGCCGCCTCGATAACGGCGATCGGGGCCTGCACGTCATAGGCCTGCAGACCCGCCTCGATCACCAGATCGATCTGCCCCGCCGCGATCAGGGCATAGGCATAGCAATCCATGCCATAGCGCACCAGCCGCGCCCGCCCCGCCACCTTGCGGAACGCCGCCCCCTCTTCGGCCGAGCCGATTTCGGGGAATGTGGTGAACAGGATCGCCTCGGACAACGGCCGCGCCGGGCGCGCCTTGAGGGTTCGCCGCCCCATCGGGCCGTTGACCTCGGCCCGGCCCAGCCCACCTTCAAAGCGTTCCTTGATGAACGGCTGGTCGATCACGCCATAGATCGGCCCGGCCTCGTTGGCCACCGAAATCAGTACCCCCCAGGTCGGCGTGCCCGACAGATAGCCGCGCGTCCCGTCGATCGGGTCCAGCACCCAGGTCAAACCCGATGTTCCCGGATGCGGGCCGTATTCCTCGCCCAGAATGGCATCGTGCGGACGTCGGCGCGCCAGAATTTCGCGCATCCGCTCTTCGGACAGGCGGTCCGCCACGGTCACCGGATCAAAGCGCTGGGCCTCCTTGGTGTCCGCCACAAGATCATCCGAGCGAAAATGCAGAAGTGTAGCCACACGTGCTGCATCCGCCAATTCGGCAGCTGTATCAATCAGCTCCGCTGCCAGTTCTGCATCAATATCCGCCATGGTCCGCCCCTGCCTTGCAGCATCGGGGCTAAACCCTTGCCCTCAGGTGGTCAAGCGTCTCAGGCCGCTTCACTGAGCACGCGCGCCAGATCAAAAAGGCGGCGGCGCTGGGCTTCCGGGATGGCGTAGTACGACCGCACCAACTCCATCGCTTCCTTGTCGGCCATCATGTCGCTGCCGGCACTTGCCACGACACCATTGGCCAGACCTTCGAAAAAGAAGCTGATGGTCACGCCCAAAGTCTCGGCGATGTCCCAAAGCCGTGAAGCCGAAACCCGGTTCATCCCGGTTTCGTACTTCTGAATCTGCTGGAATTTTATTCCGACCTTGTCGGCAAGCTGCTGTTGGGTCATCCCGACCATCCAACGGCGATGACGGATCCGTTTTCCCACATGCGCATCAACCGGGTGCTTCATTCGAGTCTCCATTTCCAGTGTGTCCAGCTAAAGATGTATAAGCAAGTTTCATGCCAAAGTTCGCGACCTCTCAAAGTATTCCGAAAAAGGAATCAGCTTTCGTAAAAACCTGTCTTTTTGGACAGGTCGAATTATACAACTGGGTAACATTTCAACGCAGACCTGTCTAAATCGCCGTGTGGGGGTTCTCCAGTCACTTTACTCTCCTTAGAAGAGTTTCGCATTTTGCATTGCAAAATGCATTCAAATCCGCGATGTGTCGTTGCATTATGCAAATAATCACCCAATGATCGGCGATTTCAGGTGGAATTTAGCCAAATATTCACATTCGCGTCAATCATAGCCATTTTTTCCCCGCGAGTCTCGTCATTTTGACGCGACCCGATCCGCAACTGGCGGTTGATCCGCTTTCCGGCGGGCATCACGCTGAAAGCGCCAGATAATCGGTCAAGGAGGTCCTCCTGACCGCAGGAGCCGGCCCCGCCACCCGCA
>JANMCI010000305.1:0-40466 GCA_031361245.1 Rhodobacterales bacterium | reverse complement strand
GATCGGGGTGGTGGTGCCCGTGGCCCCGCCCACCCTGAACCGAAGCCGATGCTCCCGTGCCGGTCTGCGCTGTCACCTCACCGCCCGCGAGGGGCCGCAAAAGCGACAGGGGGTTTGCCTGAAAATTACTGCCAATCTGCATCATTCCGCTCCGGTTTGCCCCGACCCGACCATGAACTTGCCGGAAAACCTTGCAGAACTCCTTGACGCCCTCAGCGGCGCGCGCGGAAATCTGCGCGCGATTTTCCTCAATTCCTTTGCGCGTGGCTGCACATCCAGCCATCCATTCCGGCCAGTTGCACAGACCGGCCCAAAGCCCCATCTTGACCTTACAAGACAGGAGGCGCACATGCCCAGACTTCCCACCTACTTCATCTCGCACGGCGGCGGCCCATGGCCGTGGCTGCCCAACATGCGCCAGTCGCTTGCCACGCTGGAAACCTCACTCGCCCGCATGCCCGAAGAAATCGGCACCACGCCCAAGGCGATCTGCATGGTGTCGGGCCATTGGGAGCAGGACGATTTCGCCGTCATGTCCTCGCCCCATCCGCCGATGGTCTATGACTATGGCGGCTTCCCGCCCGAAACCTACAAGATCGTCTATCCCGCCCCCGGTGCACCCGAACTGGCGCAGCATACCGCTGATCTGATCCGTGACGCCGGCCTGCCCACCCACCTTGACCCCAAGCAGGGCTTTGACCACGGCACCTTTGCGCCCGCCTATGTGATGTATCCCGATGCCTCTGTGCCGATCTATCAGGTGTCGCTGCAACACGGCTACTCGCCACAGGCGCATTTCGCCCTTGGCCGCGCCTTGGCTCCCTTGCGCGACGAAGGTGTGCTGATCGTCGGCTCCGGCCTCAGCTACCACAACCTGCGCCTGTTCGGGCCGGGCGCCAAAGTGCCGTCCAAGGCCTTTGACGACTGGCTGGCCATCACCATGGGCAAGACCGGCAAGGCCCGCACCGACGCCATGCTGGACTGGGAAAACGCCCCCTACGCCCGGACCTGCCACGCCCAGGAGGATCACCTCGTCCCCCTCTTCGCCGCCCTTGGCGCGGCCGAGGATGACGTGGCCACCATGGTCTATCACGACGAAAACGTGTTCGGCGGGGTGACTGCCTCCAGCTACCGCTTGGGCTAGCAGGATGGGCAGCACTGCCCACCCTGCTATTCCCCGAATGCGGCACACCAATCGGCAAAGCGGGCCACATAGGCTGCCCGCTCTGTCATAGCCCCGGCCCCTTCGGCCAGTTCCCAAAGCCGGTGCATCCCGGCCAATGTCGCGATCCGCGCGGGGTCAAGCGCCAGCCCGGCCTCTGCTTCATAGGCCCGAACCACCCGCCCCATCAGATCAAACGACACCAGCCCCGCATAGATGAATTCCTGATGGCGCGGGCCAATCCCGGAATCCGCAAAATCATAGACGCCGTTCAGAACCTGGCCCACGGGGTCAAACGCCATGTTCCAGCCATGGCTGTCGAAATGACCATAGACTTGTCCCAGCGGGTCTGGCGGCAGCGCCACGAAATCCGCCACGACCCGTTCGGCCCGCACAGCCATGCCCGGCGGCAGCATCGGGTGGATCACGCTCAATACCTCGCCCGGTGGCGTCCATGGCGCAAGCTCAACCGCCCCCGCGTCGCGCGCCGCGGTCACCCCAACCCGGTGCAGTTCCGCCAGAAACCGTCCCAGATCGCGGCCAAGCCTGTCGCGCGCACCTTCGGGCAGCCGGTGATAATCTGCCGCCTGCACCTGCTCACCCCGCAGCATCTCATGCCACGAAAACAGCGGCGGCCCCTCGACCAGATGCAAATCCGGCACCGGCAAAGTCAGCTTCGGCCGAACGAGTGCCAACAGCGCCGCCTCACGCCGCAAGCGCTCCCGCGCTTTCGCGTGTTTCGGCACCTTGATCACAATGCGCCCCTCCACCGCAAAGGCGTCACTGTCCCAACCCGATGCCAAGGTTGAGATTTCGCTCCCCGACAGCCCCGGCAACACCCCGGCAATCAGCGACCACATCTCTGGTGCCAAGAGCCCCAACGCCGAACCAACCCCATCAGTCACAAAAGCCCCTCAGAACACCCACTGCGCCAGCAGCATCAGCGCCCCCGACAGCGCCCAACTGCCCGCATCAATGCTGCGGCTGACCGCGCCAAGCTTCTTGAACGCGTTGTTGGAATAGCCCATCACGATGAACACCACGATGCCCAGCACGCACAGTCCGGTCAGCCCCCGCGCCACCATCGCCCCGACCCAGGTGGAATACAGGATCAACCCTACCACCAGCGAGCCGAACGACGCCCCCATCGGGTCGCCCCTCTCCATCGTGATCCCGGCGCTTTCGCTCCACGGTTTGTAAAACCCCCTGGCGCTGTAATACCACCAGCCCGCCACGAAAGACGCCACCGCGCCGACCGCCACGCCCAGCCAATTGATCCCTTCGAACATGATGCTCTCCCCGTTCGCTGACAGCAGCATTGCACAGGTTTCGTCGCCTGACAAAAGCCGCGTGGCGGTGATTCGCCAAACATGGTTAACGCTGCGATGTCTCCCCGCGCGTAGAGACGGAAGGAAGACAGAAGGAAGACGGAAAGAAGACAGTCGAAATCGCACGGAGGACTCAAGTTAACCAAGCGTTCTCAGTGGCTTGCGCCGCAAACTTCACAGTCCTCGCGCCGCTTGATGCCAATGACCCGCACCTCCGCATAAAGCGCGTCATAGATCATCAGGCGCCCCCTCAACCCTTCTCCCGCCCCGGTCAAATGCTTGACGGCCTCGATCGCCATCATGGAGCCGACCACCCCCGGCAAAGGTGCCGCAACCCCGGCTTCGGCGCAGGTCGGCACCATGCCAGGTGCCGGGCGATGAGGGAAAATGCATTGGTAACAAGGGGTCCCGTGGGCCGGATCATACAGGCTGATCTGGCCCTCCCACTGGGTGATCGCCGCGGAAATCAGGGGTTTTCCCGCCTTGGCCGCCAATCGGTTGACCAGATAGCGCGTGTCGAAATTATCCGAGCCGTCGAGGATCAGGTCATAGCCGGGCAACAGGCCCGCGTTGGCCTCCCCAAACCGCTCTTGAAGGGTGCGGACTTCGACAAAGGGGTTCAGCGCCAGCATTGCCGCCTTGGCCGACAGAACCTTGGAGGTTCCAACGCCTTCAGTTGTATGAATAATCTGCCGCTGCAAGTTCGACGCGTCAACCACGTCGTCATCGACGACCCCGATGACACCAACGCCCGCAGCCGCCAGATACATCAGCGCCGGTGACCCCAAACCGCCAGCCCCGATCACCAGAACCTTGGCTGATTTCATAGCCTTCTGCCCCGGTCCCCCGATCTCGCGCAACAGGATGTGGCGCGCATACCGCTCCAGCTCCGCCGGTTGAAACGCCTGCGTCCGGATTTCGGGAAGCTCCTGATTTTTCACACGCGTTTTCAAGCGTTTGAGGATGAGGGCATAGCCACTGCCGACAGCCGTGACGAGGCTGGCCACGACCCAGACCCGCAGATCATCGGATGCCAGATCCAGCGGAAGACACAAGAGCGCAAAGGCCAACAGCCAGACCACCGCAATCACCACAAGGCGCCGCTGCCACTGGATGCCCAGACCCCATCCCAGCGCCCAAAGTCCGCCGCACAGGATCAGAACATAGATCATCTGCGACCCGTCGACCCGAAACCACCCGAGCCACGGGCGGTCGCTTCCAGGTCGTCAGCAACCTCAAACCCAGCCTGGACCACCGGCGCCACCACGACCTGCGCGATCCGGTCGCCGTGGTGAATCGTGTAGGGCTCGGTGCCGAGGTTGATAAGCGCCACCCCCAAAGGACCCCGATAATCACTGTCGATCGTTCCGGGCGTATTCGGAACAGTGATACCGAATTTGACGGCAAGGCCCGACCGGGGTCGGATCTGAATTTCGTAACCCGCTGGGATTTCTACACGAATTCCGGTCGGCAAGATGGCACGGTGCATCGGGTCCAGCGTGAAGCCAACCTCGCGATCCTCGGGTTTCAGGTTCGCGCGGATATCTGCCCCGGCCGCTCCGGTGGTTTCATAGGTTGGAAGTGACAGCGCACGATCGGCCCAGTCCTCCCACAACACTTTCACGAGCGGAGCCATGGCAACCTCTTCATTTCTCATCTTTCTCAAGCGCAATGGCGATCCGGGAGGCAAGCTGCCGCGCCACGGCGTCTTTGCTCATCCGCGGCCAGACGTCAGCCCCGTCATCGGTGATCAACGTTACGGCGTTTTCGGTTCCGCCCATGATGCCGGTAGCGGGCGAGACATCGTTGGCCACGATCCAGTCGCAGCCTTTCCGCTCTCGCTTCCCCATCGCATTTGCCATCAAGTCGTCCGTTTCAGCCGCAAAACCGATCACCAGACGCGGTCGGTTGGCGGACCGGGAAATCGTCGCCAGAATGTCCGGGTTTTCCGCAAAATTCAGGGCCAAAGCCTTGCCCGAGCGGTCCTTCTTCATCTTGGAACCACTGGCATTGGTCACGCGCCAATCGGCTACGGCAGCGGCAAAAACGGCCGCATCGGCCGGCAACGCGCCTTCGACCGCCGTCAGCATCTGAGCCGCCGTCTCAACCCGCAAAACCGCGACGCCTTCGGGTGGCGGCACTGTCGCAGGCCCGGTGACAAAGGTCACTCTGGCCCCCAAATCGCGCAATGCCACCGCTATCGCCGTGCCCTGCGCCCCCGAGGACCGATTGGCGATATAGCGCACCGGATCGATCGGTTCGTGGGTCGGTCCCGATGTCACAAGGACATGCTTTCCCTTGAGCGGACCTTCCATTAACGCCGCTTCAATCTCTGCCATGATAGCGTCAGGCTCGGACATGCGGCCCGGCCCGAATTCGCCACATGCCATTTCGCCATCGTCAGGGCCCACGATCAGAATGCCATCCGCACGCAACTGCGCGATGTTTCGTTGGGTGGCCGGGTGGTTCCACATCCGCACGTTCATCGCCGGGGCGCAAAGCACACGCGTATCTGTTGCCAGCAAAAGGGTCGACGCAAGGTCGTCCGCGCGTCCACCGACCATTTTGGCCATCAGATCGGCGGTTGCCGGCGCCACGACGATCAGATCCGCCACCCGGCTCAACTGGATATGCCCCATCTCGGCCTCGTCCGTCAGGTCGAAGAGGTTTGAATAGACCCTCTCGCCGGACAGCGCCGCAACCGAAAGCGGTGTGACGAACTCCGACCCGGCCGGGGTCAGAACCGGCGTCACGTTCACCCCTGCTCCTTTCAACAACCTGATAAGATACAGGGATTTATATGCCGCAATGCCTCCGCCAATGATCAGAAGGACGCGTTTTCCTGCCAGCATGTGCGAGCTCCCGCCAAGGCCATGGTGGCGCAAGGTTATGGGTGGCGTCGGGCGAACTCAAGGGCTGGTGTCAGTCAAGGAACGTTGCCGGGCCAGCGCCGCCCGCTTCGAGTTTCAGACGCAGTTTGGCATAGGCTGAGGCTTCAAGCTGTCGCACGCGCTCCTTGGACAGTTTCAACTCTGCTCCAAGCGATTCAAGGGTTCTGGGCGCATCTGTCAACTGCCGCGCGCGAACGATCAGCCTTTCCCGTTCCGACAGAGAGGACAGCGCATTTCCAAGCTGCCGCCTCAGCACCGCGCCGTCATGTTTTGCCTGAAAGACTTCAGCGGCTTGCGCAGTATCATCCTCCAAAGCTTCAATCCACTCCCGCCCATCTTCGTCTGTGCCTTGGGTTGCGTTCAGCGAAGAATCCGCGCCAGCCAGCCGCCCCTCCATCATGGCAACTTCCGTTTGGGTTACGCCCAGTTCCAACGCCACCGCGACTCGCAATGCGTCAGCCTCCAGCGACTTGCCCTTGGCATTTGCCTCCTGGCGCAGTTTGGCTTCCACCCGGCGCAGGTTGAAGAACAAGGACTTCTGCCCCGAGGTAGAGCCGGTTCGCACCAGCGACCAATTGCGCATCACGTAGTCCTGCAGCTGTGCCTTCACCCACCAGACAGCATAGGTGGAAAAGCGAAACCCTCGATCCGGATCGAATTTTTCGGCCGCCTTCATCAACCCGATCGCCGCCTCTTGTGTAAGGTCGGGCAAAAGCGCGCCATAGCGGCGATACTTTGCAGCCATCGATATTGCGAGGCGCATGTAAGCCGTGACCAAACGGTGCAACGCGGCCTGATCCCCGTTTTCTCGCCAGGCGCGGGCCAGTGCGGTTTCCGTTTCTGAATCCAGAAGTTCGGCCTTACGCGCTTGGCGTGGCAGGATTTGATCGGTATATCCGTCAAGCGCCATGGGCTCCCCCTTGACCTTTGCGAGCAAAAAATCTGCCCTTTTCCTAGATACGCAGACAGGTCATGACCGG
The DNA here is from genome assembly GCA_031361245.1 of Rhodobacterales bacterium. Lineage (GTDB taxonomy): Bacteria > Pseudomonadota > Alphaproteobacteria > Rhodobacterales > Rhodobacteraceae > Stagnihabitans. The sequence goes on along the minus strand of JANMCI010000305.1, from coordinate 34,105 downwards.
ATCACTTGCCCAACATAAGAATCTCCCGCTCCTATCACTCGTCGTCGGCGGGGCACGTTCGGGAAAGTCACGCCTCGCCGAAGGTCTGGTCAGGGCTACGGGCCTGAAACGCCATTACATTGCAACTGCCGAGATCTGGGATGACGAGATGCGCGCGCGCGTCGCACAGCATCAGACAGACAGGGGGCCCGATTGGCAAACATGGAACGCTCCGCTCGACCTGGAACATACGCTGGCCGGGATCCCGCCCGGTGCAGTTGTTCTGTTGGATTGTGCAACCCTGTGGCTCAGCAATCACCTTCTGGCCGGGTCAGACATTGGCGCGAAATCGGCCGGGCTATTGGCTGCGCTCAAAACCTGTTCCTCCTCGGTTGTAGTCGTGTCGAACGAGGTCGGTTGGGGAATCGTACCGGAAAACGCACTTGCCCGCGCGTTCCGCGACCATCAAGGGCGGCTCAACCAGCAGATTGCCGAGCAAGCCGATCTGGTCGTTGGTGTAATGGCGGGCTTGCCCATCGCTCTAAAGGGCCATTGGCCGGTTGAAAGCGTCACAACACCGAATGGACCGCCAACCGACAATGCTGATTTTCTGTAATGACTTCCGTAAGGTCGACAAATGAGAAGGAGATCAGGATGACCTATGACCTCGTCATCGGAGACCGGGCATATTCGAGTTGGTCGCTGCGCGGCTGGCTATTGTTCGACGCTTTCGGGATCCCGGTGAAAACCCAGTCGGCCCGCCTCTACAGTGAAGAACTGCCCGAGCTTCTCAAGAACTTCTTCCCCGGAAAGACCGCGCCGACGATGCGGACGCCGGATGGAGTCGTCGTTCCCGAAACCATTGCGATCGCAGAAGAGCTTGCGTCGCGCCATCCGGATGTGGGCATCTGGCCGAAGGAGCCCAAGGCACGCGCAGTTGCCCGCGCTTTGGCAGCCGAAATGCACTCCGGCTTCACTGCGCTGCGAAATCATTGCCCGATGAATCTGCGCGTCAGCTATACTGATTGCGCTCCGCCCGAGGCTGTATTGGCCGACTTGAGACGACTGGAAACAATCTGGGATTGGGCAAAACAACATTCCGGATCTCATTTGTGGCTATGTGGAAGCTATTCGGCGGCAGATGCATTCTTTGCACCCGTCGCCAGCCGCATTGCCACCTACAATTTGCCCGTGAATGCGCATGCCTATGACTATGTCAAGGCGCATCTTGCACATCCTTCCTTTCGTAGATGGCGGGCTATGGCGCTGGTCGATGGGGCTGACCAGGACTTCTACCGCCGCGATTATCGAACACGGGAATGGCCCGGAGCTGTTCCTCTTTCTGCAAAAGCAGTCGAAGGGGTGATGGCCACCAACACAACCTGTCCCTACTCAAACAAGCCCGTGACCCATGTATTGGAACTGGCGGGGCGTCGTTTTGGCTTCTGCAATGCGTTCTGCCGCGACAAGACCCTGGTCGATCCGGAAGCTTGGCCGAAATTCATGACTCTTTACCAATCCTAAACGATTGCCCTGCTATCCGTTAACCTTGTTGAACGGGAGCAAGGTATGGTCGCGCTGGCTTACACGGTAGCCTTCGACGGGATCCAGGCGCGGATGGTCGAGGTCCAATGCGCAATTTCGCCCGGTCTGCCGAGCTTTTCGATTGTTGGTCTGCCCGACAAAGCGGTTTCGGAAGCCAAAGAGCGCGTACGCTCTGCTCTTTCATCCATGGCGATTGCATTGCCTTCGAAGCGGATAACGGTCAACCTCTCGCCGGCAGACATGCCGAAGGAAGGCTCGCATTTCGATCTGCCGATTGCCATTGCCGTACTGGCCGCGTTGGAGATCATCCCGCGAGATGCGGTAGAGACTGTAGTGGCCCTGGGCGAACTTTCCCTCGATGGGCGGCTCATTTCCGTTATCGGAGCACTGCCCTCCGCCATGGCCGCAGCCGAAAACGGATTGTCCCTGATGTGCCCCAAGGCCTGCGGAGCGGAGGCGGCATGGGTGGGAGCCACGCAGGTCTTCGCGGCCAATTCCCTGGTTGAGGTCGTACGCCATTTCACCGGTCAGCAGCCCCTTTCGCTCGCACAGGCCGGCGAAGTGGTGGCCGAACCATTCCATCGTGACCTGCGCGACGTCAAAGGCCAGGAACGCGCAAAGCGCGCTTTGGAGATTGCCGCCGCCGGTCGCCATCACATGCTGATGGTTGGCTCTCCCGGGTCAGGTAAGTCCATGCTTGCGGCTCGCCTTCCCGGCATCCTGCCATCGCTGTCAGCCACCGAAGCGCTTGAAACCTCAATGATTCACTCTCTTGCAGGGTTGCTGACTGAGGGTGGTATCTCGCGCAGCCGGCCATTTCGGGAGCCTCACCACACGGCGTCCATGGCCGCCATTGTGGGGGGCGGAAAAGGCGCAAAGCCGGGTGAAGTCAGTCTCGCCCACAACGGCGTGCTCTTCATGGACGAATTCCCCGAATTCCCGCGCGCGGTCCTCGAAACCCTGCGTCAGCCAATCGAGACCGGGGACATCGTCGTCGCTCGAGCCAATGCACATGTCCGCTACCCCTGCCGCTTTCTGCTGGTCGCCGCTGCAAACCCCTGCAAATGTGGCTACATGACCGACCCCGCTCGGGCCTGCGCCCGTGTGCCCGTCTGCGGTGAAGACTATCTCAGCCGCATTTCGGGTCCTTTGATGGACCGATTTGACTTAAGGGTCGAAGTGCCACCGGTCGCCTATACCGATCTTGATTTGCCGGCTACGGGTGAGCCTTCCGCCATGGTGGCCGAGCGGGTGAAAGCGGCACGGGATATCCAAGCAGAACGTTTCGAAGGGCATCCAAACATGCGCGTCAATGCGGATGCCGAAGGGGCGGTTCTCGAAGAGATCGCTACTCCTGACAGCGAAAGCCGCGATCTATTGGCGCGCGTTGCTGAACGCTTTGGTCTGACTGCTCGCGGATATCACCGGGTCTTGCGTGTTGCGCGGACAATTGCAGATCTCGACAAATCTTCAGTTGTGCGTCGTCCACATATCGCAGAGGCAGTAAGCTACCGTGTCGCCGTCGCCAAGAAAGCCTGAGGTCAGGACCGAGCGACCAATCCCCTGACAAAAACGGTAACGTCGGAAAGTGCCGCCTGAGCCTCGGGCAGAAAACCTTCCAACATCTGCCAAACATGCGGACAACCAGCCCATTCGTCGATTTTGACCCTGCCGCCCGCCCGTCTCAGACACGCAGCTATCCTACGGCTGTCATCAAGCAATATCTCTTCTTGTCCCACCTGAAGCAGAACCGGTGGCGGTTCTATGAATTCTGCGAAGATCGGGGAAACACGCGGGTCCCGTGCGTCGGTTGTGCCCAACACTATGGAAACGGCCTCCTGCATTCTGTCACAAGGAAGCAGCGGGTCGCGTTCGGCATTTTCCTTTAAGCTGGCCCCAGTCATCGTCATGTCTGTCCAAGGGGAAAAAGCGAACAAACCAGCTGGTGTCAAACCGCGCTTGCACAGGTCGGCCAGAAGCGCCAAGGCCAAACCGCCCCCGGCACTGTCACCTGCCAGAATGATGTGGTCCGAGGCATAGCCGCTGGCAAGGAGTTGATCATGGGCCATCTTCACGTCGTTGAATGCGGCTGGCGCTTGGTGCTTTGGGGCAAGCCGATAGTCAGGACTGACGATCTGAAGACCCGTTAGCTCTGCTATCCCAGCTGACAAGCCGAGATGAGTGAGCGGACTGCCAGCGATATACCCGCCACCATGAAGATACAGGATCACCCAGTCGGCATTCTGTCGTTTGACGGAAATCCAGTGCAGGGGAACCGGCCCCGAGTCGACCAAGTGCAGTACATATGGCGGAATTGGCAGGAGGCGGCAAAGAATTGCAAACTGGCGCCGTGCCCGTTCGGGATCCTTCACACGTGTCAAAATCGGCCGAGCGACCCATCGCATGGCTTTCGTCAGGGCGCGCAGCTTCAGACTCATGCCATGGCAGCACGTTTGTTTTCGATCACCTTCCAGATGCGTTCAGCTGTATTGGTGCCATCGAAGCGCTCAAGCTCCTGAATGCCGGTCGGGGAGGTGACGTTGATTTCAGTAAGGTAATTCCCAATAACGTCGATCCCGACAAAGACCTGACCCTTTTCGCGAAGAATTGGACCGATTGCCGCGCAAATCTCGAGATCCCGTTGGGTCAGTCCGATCTTCTCGGGGCGTCCTCCGACGTGCATGTTAGACCGGGTCTCACCGGCCTGCGGGACGCGGTTGATGGCGCCGACCGGTTCCCCGTCGACCAGAATGACGCGCTTGTCGCCCTTTGCGACGTCCGGTAGGAATTTCTGTACAATAAGCGGTTCGCGGCTCATCGAAGTGAAAAGCTCGAACAGGCTGGAAAGATTGCGGTCATTGGGGTCCAGCCGGAACACCCCTGCACCGCCATTTCCGTACAATGGCTTGAGGATTATGTCGCCATGCTTCGCCTTGAACGCCTTGATCGTGGCAAGATCGCGAGCGATGGCAGTGGGTGGAATCAGATCCGGAAACTGCAGAACAAGCAATTTTTCCGGGCAGTTCCGGACCCAGAATGGATCATTCACAACCAATGTTCGGGGATGGATCATGTCAAGAAGGTGAGTCGTTGTGATGTATCCCATGTCAAAAGGCGGGTCCTGACGCAGCCAGACGACGTCAAATTCGGCAAGATCCACTTCTGCTTCGGGGCCATAAGCTACGTGGTCTCCCGTCTCACGGCGGAGCGTGATGGGAAATCCCCGTGCGAGCACCTTTCCCTCAACAAAAGACAGACGATCCGGCGTGTAAAAGAAAAGCGAATGCCCCCGGGTTTGTGCCTCCAAAGCGATGCGGAACGTGCTATCCCCGTTGATGTTGACTGACCCGATCGGATCCATCTGCAAGGCGACTTTCAAAGACATTATGGACCCCCGAGCTCCGATCCTCTTGATGGCTCAGGTAAGCTCAACATGCAATTGATCAAGCGGCGAAAGCGTTCTGCAAAATCTCGATATGTCCAAAAGAATCGACCAACGCCACATCGAACCTTGCCGAAGTGTCCTGACCATTCGGCTCGCTGCCCAGGAACTCGGAAGCTGTCTGCCAGATGCGACGCATTTGCCTCGGCGACAAGTGTTCAGCGGCATTGGCGTGGGATTTGCTTTTCTTGACCTCGATGAAAATGACCTGATCACCATTGCGCGCAATGAGGTCGATCTCACCTGCGGTGCCGCGCCACCTACGTGCCACGACTGGCTGCCCCGCGCATTCGTAGACACGCGCAACGCTGTCTTCGGCGCATCTGCCCGCATGGTATGAAACCGCGCCACTCACTTAGTCGCTCCTATCTTCAGTGCCATTTGATAAGCCTCGCGCTTCGACAAGCCGAATCTTTCCGCGACCAAAATAGATGCCGCTTTCACCGAAAGGGTCTGCAGAGCTACCGTCAAAGCCTGCCCCAGAGTTTCTGCGCTCACGACCGCTGTTTTTCCTCGATCAACAACAACGACTATTTCACCTTTCACACTCCTTTCGGCGAAACCTGCTGCAAGTTCCTCCAGCGTCCCGCGAGTTACTTCCTCGAACTTCTTGGTCAGTTCTCGGCAGACGGCGGCATATCGATCGGCGCCAAGGCAATCTCGCATTTCTTTCAAACTGGCTCCAAGCCTACGTGGGGACTCGTAAAAGATGAGTGAACTTGGAATTCCTCGCACTTCGCGCAACACCGATTTTCGTGCAGAGGACTTGTTCGGTAAGAACCCCATGAAGGTGAAACGATCCGAGGCTATGCCTGAGACAGTAAGCGCACAAAGCACCGCCGACGCTCCGGGGGCGGCGAGGACAGGCAGGCCTTCTTGAATAGCTGCCCTGGCGAGTTGGAAGCCCGGATCGGCGACCAGAGGAGTTCCGGCCTCAGAAGTGTAGGCGACCGTCTTGCCCTCCTTGAGTGCAGCGATCAAGCGGGGCCGCGCCGCCGCTCCGTTGTGGTCGTGGTAAGCAACGATTGGTCGTCCTGCGATGGGAATGCCGTGGATTTCCATCAAATGCCGCAACGTGCGTGTGTCTTCTGCCGCCAGAACATCGGCACCAGTCAGGATATCGATCGCTCGCAGCGTGATGTCACGCGCCGCACCGATCGGCGTCGACACAAGATGCAATCCTGCCGGCACCCGAGGTCCTTCCGGCGTGACATTGCCCATAGGCATGATTTGAAGACTCCTGCAAAGTTTACTTCCTTGAATGATGTGCTTAAGGTCATCCGCGTCAGCCATTCTGGTGAGTAGGGAGTATATGATGTTTCCCCTTTTGTCCCGTGTTCGTATGGGGATGGCCAAGATAGGCCTCCTTTTGGCGTGCCTTGCAGTTGCGGCCTGCCAATCCGGGACCAGCCCAATGGCGAATGGGCCGACACGTAATGACGGCTCGCCAGTTCCAGTCGCCCTTTTGGTGCCGGGTGGTTCGGGCGATGCGAACGACAACTTCATCGCGCAAAGTTTGGAAAACGCCGCCCGAATGGCAATTGCTGATCTGGGTGGGGTCAAGGTTGATCTAAGAGTTTACAACACCCAAGGCTCTCCCGCGGAGGCCGGTGCGATGGCCACGCGGGCCGTTGATGAGGGAGCAGCGATCATCTTGGGGCCATTCTATGCACTTGAAGCAAACGCAGCCGGGCTCGCGGTAGCTTCGCGCGGCGTCGATGTTCTTAGCTTTTCAAATAACACCGACGTAGCAGGCGGAAATGTTTTCATACTTGGTCAAACCTTCGATGCTACGGCGCGGCGCCTGGCGAGTTTTGCGGTCGGAAAAGGACTTGACCGGATCATGATCGTGCACGACCCCGACCCGGCCGGCCAGATCGGCCGCGCGGCGATCCAGAACGCCGTCACGGAGGCGGGCGGATCCGTTACGGCAGTCGGCACCTATGAATTCTCGCAGAATGGAATTGTGCAAGCCGTCCCGAACATTGCTGCATCGGCCAAGTCAAGCGGTGCCAAGGCGATATTCCTGACGGCGGACAACGCCGGTGCGTTGCCGCTTCTGAGCCAGATGTTGATGGAAAATGGGGTGGGTCCGAATTCAGCCCAGTTCATCGGGCTTGCACGCTGGGATATCCCGACCGCGACATTGGCCCTGCCGGGCGTTCAGGGCGCGTGGTTTGCCCTCCCAGATCCCGGCACAAATCAGCAGTTCAGGGCGCGTTACGCCTCGGCTTTTGGCGAGTCTCCGCCGATCTATGCTGGCTTTGCCTATGACGGAATTGCCGCCATCGGAGCGATTGCAAAGCGGGGTGGGCCTCTGAACTCAGCCTCGTTGACCCAGAGTGCGGGCTTCGTCGGGGTTGGCGGGATCTTCCGACTTCGTGGTGATGGCACAACAGACCGCGGCCTTGCGATTGCACAGATCCAGAACAGCCAGGTTGTTATCATTGACCCGGCCCCAAATAATTTCGGCGGTGTCGGCTTCTGACCTGGCGCGGGGAGGACACCGCGCCATAAATGAGTTCGGGATCATTCGGGAAACCAAAGGCCTTTTGGCGTCAGCTGAGGCCCAGCTTGGCGCTGTCGGTCTGGAAGAACGGATCACGGCGGCTATTGCGGCCACTGAAGACATTCGTCTGGGCCGGTCGGCTGCAGCAAGACTGCTGAACGAAGCGAAAGCAGCGGCAAATGAGACGCTGCAATCTAAATTCGCCGCTGCACCACTGAATGCTCTGGAACAGATCAGGGCTCAATCTGACCTCACTGACGCATTGGTGCGCGGTGCGTTAGATATCGCTCAAAGGTTGCACCCTCTGATCAATCCGACCGAAGGCGAGCGAATCGCAGTATTGGCGGTCGGCGGCTTCGGCCGCGCTGAGATGGCCCCACATTCTGACGTCGATCTGCTGTTTTTGTTCCCTTGGAAAATCACTCCTTGGGCCGAGAAACTGATCGAAAGCATGCTCTATGTCCTTTGGGACCTGAAACTGAAAGTCGGGCATTCAAGCCGGACGGTCAAGGATTGCATCAGATTGGGTCGCGAGGACATCACGATCCGCACTGCCCTGCTTGAGCACCGCTTCATTTCAGGCGACGCGTCGCTTGCAAAAGAGTTGGACACCAGACTCTGGTCCGAGCTTTTCCGGAACACCTCGCGCGAGTTTATCGAAGCCAAGTTGCAGGAGAGAGAGGAACGGCACAAGCGTCAGGGGGGGCAGCGCTACGTGCTGGAACCCAACGTGAAGGAAGCCAAGGGCGGCCTGCGCGACTTGCAGACCTTGTATTGGATTGGAAAATACATGCATCGCGTCGCCTCATCAGAAGGGCTGGTGGGGGCTGGACTTTTGTCGGCCGACGAATATGGCAACTTCCGCCGGGCCGAGAATTTTCTGTGGGCGGCGCGATGCCACATGCACTACATCACGGGGCGTGCGACAGACCAACTGACCTTCGATCTCCAGGTCGAGGTGGCGGCACGCATGTCCTACGTAGATAGCGCCGGTCGCCGTGCTGTCGAACATTTCATGCAGGACTACTTTCGCCACGCGACACGCGTCGGCGAATTGACCCGGGTATTCCTGACCGAACTGGAAGCCCGCCACGCAAAACCGGAAGCACGTCTGAAGGGCTTTTTTAACCGCCGCAAGGTTCGGGCGGGGTTCAAATTGGTGCAAGGTCGGATCGATGTCGCGGACCCGGTCAAATTTCTAGCCACTCCCCTCAACCTTCTAGCTGTATTCGAAGAAGCGTTAAGATCAGGATATCTTCTGCACCCCAATGTCATGCGGCTAATCGCGGCCAACTTGGACCTCATAGACGACAAGCTGCGTGAAAACCCCGAAGCGGTGCGGGTGTTTCTTGACCTGATGCTGAAGCATGGCAACCCGGAGCGGGCGTTGAGGCGAATGAACGAACTTGGAGTTCTGTCAGCTTTCATCCCGGAATTCGAAAACATCGTCGCGATGATGCAATTCAACGTTTATCATCACTACACGGTGGACGAACACATTATCCAGACGATCAGCGTTCTTGCCCAGATTGAGCGTGAGGAGCTAGTGGAGGAGTTGCCTGTCGTCTCGGGCATTCTGAAGGCCGGAGTCAACCGCAAGGTGATTTATTTAGCGCTGCTTCTTCACGACATCGGCAAAGGTCGGCCTGAAGACCATTCTATCATAGGGGCGCAGATCGCCAGGCGCATCTGCCCTCGTTTGGGGCTGACGAGCGAAGAGGCGGAGACCGTCGAATGGCTGGTCCGCTATCACCTTCTGATGTCCGACACGGCGCAAAAACGCGATGTTGGCGACCCCCGGACGGTGCGGGACTTTGCAAAGGCGGTTGTGACCCACAAGCGGCTTGATCTGCTAACAGTCCTTACGGTTTGCGACATTCGGGGAGTGGGGCCGGGCACTTGGAACAACTGGAAAGCCATGCTTTTGCGGCAGCTCTACAACCTGACATCTGACGCTCTGGAGGGTGGCCTGGAGACTTTCAATCGAGAGAGGGCGGTCGAGGATAGCCGCGCCGCACTCCGCGTGCGTTTGGCCGATTGGCCTACACAGGACATCACCAAAGAAACCGGGCGGCACTATGACCCCTATTGGCAAGGGTTGAACACTGACACTCAGGAGACCTTTGCCAGGCTGGTTAAAGGACTGCAGGACAATGAGATTCGAATTGATCTGCATCCCGAACCCCAACGTGATGCTACACGCGCCAGCTTTGCTCTTGTTGACCACCCAGGCATATTCTCCAGGTTGGCGGGTGCCTTGGCGCTCGTCGGCGCGAACGTGGTCGACGCGCGCACGTATACATCGAAAGACGGCTATGCCACTGCGGTTTTTTGGGTTCAAGACACCGAAGGCCACCCCTATGATGTTGACCGTCTTCCCCGACTGCGCGGCATGATCGAAAAGACTCTAAAAGGTGAAGTTCTGCCTCGCACGGCACTTGCAGACCGAGACAAGGTCAAAAAGCGCGAACGTGAGTTCAGGTTTCCTACGCATATCACATTCGACAACGAGGGTTCCGAAATCTACACCATCATTGAGGTCGATACCCGAGACCGACCAGGGCTCCTCTTTGATCTGACCCGTACACTGGCTTCCAACAACATCTACATTGCCTCGGCCGTTATAGCGACCTATGGGGCGCAGGTGGTGGACAGCTTCTACGTCAAAGACATGTTCGGTTTGAAGCTGCACGCCGGAAATCGGCAGGAAAACCTGGAAAAGAAGCTGCGGAAGGCCATTGCAGATGGGGCCCAAAGGGCGCAGGGATAGCATGGAATCACGTAGCCTGATCCGCAACATTATGACCGTAGGCGGCTGGACCCTGCTTTCACGCGGGGCTGGCTTTGCTCGCGATGTGATCATGGCCGCCTACCTGGGAACCGGACCTGTGGCAGAGGCCTTTCTGGTCGCTTTTTCACTACCCAACATGTTCCGCCGATTCTTCGCTGAAGGCGCTTTCAATATGGCGTTCGTGCCAATGTTCGCCAAAAAGCTGGAGGGCGGCGAGGACCCGCAAGGATTTGCACGCGACGCGATGAGCGGGTTGCTGACCGTGCTGCTGGCATTCACCGTGGTGGGAACAATTGCCATGCCATGGCTGGTCTGGGCCATGGCTGCGGGCTTCTATGGAGATGCGCGGTTCGATCTGGCAGTAGAGTTCGGGCGGATTTCTTTTTCCTACATTCTTTTCATATCGTTAGTAGCGCTTCTGTCCGGGGTTCTCACCACGCATGGGCATTTTTCTGAGGCTTCCTTCGTGCCAGTCCTGATGAATCTGATGTTCATAGCCGCCATGTGGGCGGCGGCATGGTTGGATTGGGACATGGGACTGACTCTGGCATGGACCGTACCGGTGACAGGAATCGCTCAATTGGCATTTACATGGGTCGCGGCACTTCGGATAGGATACGCGATGCGCCCGAGTTGGCCGAGATGGACCGCCGACCTTAAGCGTTTGGCGCTGATTGCCGGACCAGCCGTGCTGGCGGGTGGGGTGGTGCAGATCAATCTGCTGGTTGGCCGTCAGGTGGCAAGTTTTACCGACGGCGCTGTGGCATGGCTAAGTTACGCCGACCGGCTGTACCAGCTGCCGCTCGGCGTGGTGGGAATTGCCATCGGCACGGTTTTGTTGCCCGATCTGTCGCGGCGGCTGAGGGCCGGCGATATCGAGGGTGGTCGCGCCTCGTTGAATCGGGGGGCAGAGTTCGCATTGGCGTTAACTGTGCCTGCCGCGGTTGCATTGGTGGTGATCGCCGAACCACTTTGCACAGTCCTTTACCAGCGTGGCGCATTCACTCCAAACGACAGCCAAGCCACGTCAATTGCCCTCGCTATATATGGGCTCGGCCTGCCCGCCTTTGTGCTGCATAAGGTATTACAGCCCCTTTTCTACGCCCGGGAAGATAGCCGTAGCCCGTTTCGATATGCCTTGATTTCAATGATACTTAACGCAGCCATTGCCGTTGGAACAATGAAGTGGCTAGGATTTGCTGCTGCAGCTTGGGCCACCACCTTGTCCGGGTGGATTATGGTTGGTCAGCTGTGGATAGGATCGCGCCGCATGGGAAGTGAGGCGTTGCTGGATGAAAGGTTCCGCCAGAGGCTCCCGCGTATCTTGTTGGCGTCGGGCCTGATGGGGGCAGTGCTTGGGGGAGCAGAATGGTTTCTGGCTGACATGCTGGCGGCGCAACTGTGGCGCATAGTCGCATTGAGCATCCTTGTGACCCTAGGGATTGCAACCTATTTTGGTGCCGGGATTGCCATAGGGGCGTTCCACCCGTCAGATTTTGCGGCGTTGCGCCGCAGGAAGCGCGACGTGCCTCCTGCCCAAGGAGAGCCTTAGTCTGAGCCAGAGCCGGAAGGCACGGTACCGGAATTCGGAATTCAGGGGTTCCGGGCACGGCGGAAGTGGCATTTTCTATCGTTGTGATTCGCTTGGATTGGGCAGTCGGTTATTCATGGAATATTTGCTGCGAGGCAACTATTCGATGCCCGCTATCTCATTTTGGTCGGGACCGCGGATAATCTATCGGCCTTGGCCCAACCACCCACCGACCGGCCGTCTGTTCGTGATGATCTTTCCAGCCATCGTTACGATCCAATAGCACTCGCGTGAGCTGCGTCGAGGGGCAAAGATCCTATGTCACCTCACGCGCAGAATGCGCGCTCCGACGCATTCGACCGCCGGCAACCTCGGGTCAGCCATTCCGGGGTAACCGGCCACCTGTGGACGTTGCCGCATAGGGAAGGTTTTTGACGTCATGCACTTTGGCCCTCGTCAACCATTTTGGAAGGGCTGCCGCTCCTTTGCAGGCTTTGGTCACGCCGGACTTCAGGTTGTGGCAGACCATTGTGCCGGCGCCCCGCTATTGAATGCGAAGGAGCGGCAATGCGCGCCGATCCCATCTGACAGGCCCTGTCTGTGGCTCCAGCTCCCCTCGGCATGAGTCAGGTTCGAGGCACCAGTGGCCGCCACGAAGAACTGGGCCGGGGCAACCTCGCCCGTGGTGCCGTCCATCACCGGCGCGCAGCGCCCGCACGGTCGACAAAGACGCGCGCCCCGGTGACATGATGCTGGCGCATCACCGGCGTCGGCCGTCCGGCCGCAAGCGGGATCCGCTTCATGTCATCCGGGGATGCCGTGCCCGACGTCCAGACAGGCGGCGAACTCCCGCGTCGATAATCCGCTGGCCTGAAGCCGCATGGCTTGATCCAGCGCACGGTCAGCCCCTTCATGGGGCGGCTCGCTCTGTTGAAAAGAGAAAGCCCGGCCCGCCACAGGACCGCCCGGCAGCGTCACATCCTCACCCAGACAGGGTGGCCGGACGACCCGGAATGCGCCCGCAGAATGATTTTCACGCTTCTTAAGTGTTGCCGTATTCGATTTTGGCGATCAAGGCGCTGCGTTATCGCCATCCTTGCTTGTGGGCTTCCGCCGCAATCTAGGCGGTTTGCGATTGATCAGTCCGCGCGCAGCTTCGCCAAAACTCGAGACCAGCTGCCAGGACTGACCACGAAAGCCAAAAGGAACCCCGAAACAAACCCTGCGATGTCTGCAACAAAGTCCCAGTTCGTGCCCTTTTCGATTCCGTACCAGGCGATCCCTACAGCGGCGACAATCACCTGTATTGCCAGTAGAAATCCTATCAGGCGAAACGCGCGAAACTTGCTATCGCCGGTGCCGACCAGTCTGACCCACAACAAAAAGGAGTAGGCCCCGATCAACCCGTAGTCGCCGGGAAAGCCGCCAATCAGCCCAACGTGGGCAAAGGGCACAGCCGCATAAGCCAGCGCTCCGACGGCAGTGGCGACAAGATAAGTCAGAAGCAGAGCCCACCACCGATAGACCTCGCCCACGTATTTGCCCAATGCCAGCAAGATCACGACAGCAAAAAGCGCGTGACTTGCCCCGCCGTGGACTAGCGGATAGGTCATCAATCTCAAGAGGCCATTCAGAGGATATTGCCCAGTCTCGACCATTTGGCGCAGATAATCCGGCGCAAAACCGAAGAATTGTATGAGCTGAACGCGCCAGCCGACAGCATCCGCACCGCCCAGCAGACCGTTTGCCCCGGCACTGGCGGCTGCCTCCACCGCAATCATGGGCAGGGCGAGAAACCAAACCACCGGTGGCAAAGGGTTGAGCGGCGGTGCCGTAAGATTGTTCATTTAGGGCCTGCTTTCATTGACGCCTTCGCATGCCAAGGATATGGGCAATAAGCAAGTTTTTCAGATGGAGCAATAAATGTCCGAGCCGGTCCAAACGCCTCAGACCTTCCCGACCCGCATCTTTTCCGGCATTCAGCCATCCGGCGGATTGACCCTCGGGAATTACCTCGGCGCACTGAAGCGCTTTGTGGAAAAGCAAGACGAAGGCATTGAAACTGTTTACTGTTTGGTAGACATGCATGCGATCACTGTCTGGCAAGACCCTGAAAAACTGCGCACACAGACTCGAGAAGCGGCGGCGGGCTTTATCGCAGCGGGAATCGACCCTGCCAGGTCAATCTTGTTCAACCAGAGCCAAGTCACAGCTCATGTCGAATTGGCATGGATTTTCAATTGCATAGCTCGCATGGGCTGGATGAGCCGCATGACGCAGTTCAAGGACAAGGCGGGTAAGAACAGCGAAAATGTCTCGTTGGGCTTGTTCGCCTATCCTTCGCTGATGGCGGCAGACATTCTGGCCTACAAAGCCACCCATGTTCCCGTGGGCGAGGATCAGAAGCAGCACTTAGAATTGTGCCGGGACATCGCCACAAAGTTCAACAATGACTACAAAATTGATTACTTTCCGATAGTTGAACCAGTGATCGAAGGGCCTGCGACGCGAGTGATGAGCTTACGAGACGGCTCAAAGAAGATGTCGAAATCTGATACTTCTGACCAGAGTCGAATTAATCTGACTGACGACGCGGACACGATCAGCAAGAAGATTCGCAAGGCGAAGACCGACTCCGAGCCGTTGCCTGACACCGTCGATGGCCTGAAGGACCGACCCGAGGCGCGAAATCTTGTAAACATATATGCGGCGCTGGCGGGCCACACCTCGTCCCAGGTGATCAAGGATTTTGGCGGGGCACAATTCGGCACGTTCAAACCGGCGCTCGCGGATCTTGCCGTCGCAAAATTGGAGCCGATCACGACCGAAATGAGCCGATTGATGAAGGACCCGGCCGAGATAGATCGTATCCTTGGTGAGGGTGCAACGCGCGCCGATGCTATCGCCCGGCCCATTGTTGATAAGGTCTATGACATCATTGGAATGATCCGCTCTCGGCAGGTCTAGACAGGCGTCTTGGTTCTGTCGGACGCCCGTTTTGTCTGCGACGGGCATCAAACCGAACAAACGGGGGTTTGGGTGGAGTACGTCCTGTCGGGCACGAATTTGCAAAAATCCTGCGCGACCGTGCGAAAGGGGGTCGGCGAGGTTTAAGTCGACCAATTGATACTGCGGTTGCGCTGTTTTCGTGCAAATTGGGCTTCCGCGACGATTTGCCGATCCTCGGGATGGCGATGGATGTGTTCGTCCTGAAGTGCTGAAGGCTGCAAAGGCTAACCTGTGACACAGTAATGTTGCACTGCTTGGCCAATATGGCGTCACGACCGGACGCCCCTGACTGTCCCCAAGGGCTGCGCTATGCCTTTCCGGTTAATTCTGAGCCCCTGAATCCGTCCCGGTTCAGGGGCTCTTTTCTGCACGCTACCACAGAGGCAAAGTTCCAGCAGATGACGCAGAGGTGGCGGGGTTCCGCCTTTCGAGCGGGTTAAGGCCTTTCGCGCTGGCCCCTTGGGTGGTTAAGTCGTCGTCAAAGAGGAGTTACTCATGGCATTTGGCAAATCTATTCGCACCTATTGGGAGGGGCGCTGGCACAAGGGCGATCTTGCGGTGATGAAGGCGGCAGATCACGGGATCTGGCAGGGGTCTTCGGTTTTCGACGGGGCGCGCTATTTCGACGGAATGTGCCCCGATCTGGCGTTGCACTGCGTTAGGATCAACGTGTCTGCCGAAGCGATGATGATCACTCCCACATGCGAGGCGGCCGACATGGTCGCCATCATCCGCGAAGGGTTGCAGAGCTTCGGACCCGGACAGGCGGTCTATATCCGGCCAATGTATTGGGCGCTGCACGGGTCCGATCTGGGTATCACGCCGATGCCAGGCGCAACCGGGTTCGCTATCAGTCTGGAAGAAGTGGCGATGCCGGATCCTAACTTTGCTACCCGAGTGACCCGAACCAGGTTTCGCCGTCCGGTGCTGGAGGATGCGGTGTGCAATGCCAAGGCGGGAGCGCTTTATCCCAACAACGCACGGATGCTTGCCGAGGCGCAGGCCAAGGGTTTTGGAAATGCGTTGGTGGCGGATGCCTTGGGTAACCTTGCCGAAAGTGCAACGGCGAATGTGTTTCTTGTGAAGGATGGGGTGGTGTTTACGCCGGTGCCGAACGGAACCTTTCTGGCCGGGATCACGCGGGCACGACACATCTCGAACCTTCGCGCCGAAGGGATCGAGGTGTATGAGACCGTGCTCACCTTTGATGACGCACACGCGGCAGATGAGGTCTTCCTGTCGGGCAATTTCGCCAAGGTGACGTCAGTAAAAGAATTCGATGGGACCATCTACAGGAGCCGCACTATCACCGACCGGGTTCGTCGTCTTTATCTGGACTGGGCCGCCGGTCAGGTTTAGGTTCGGACCAAAGGAGTGCCTGATGCGCAAGTTTCTGGTGGTGCTGGATGAATCGCGGGAATGTTTGAACGCGATGCGCTTTGCAGCGATGCGGGCCGCTCATACCGGCGGTGGAGTGCAGATCTTGTCGATCATTCCTCCTGAGGAGTATCAACACTGGATGGGCGTGGCCGACCTGATGAGAGCCGAAGCGCGCGAGAGGATCGAGGCCCATTTCGAGGTGTTCGCCAAATGGATGCGCGACAAGCAGGGCGTCAATCCTGAGCTGGTGATCCGCGAGGGCGACCCGGTCAGCGAGATTCTGGCGCAGGTTCGCGAGGATGCCTCGATCGGGGTTCTGGTGCTGGGGGCGGGGTCGGAAAAGAACGGTCCGGGACCGCTGGTGTCAGCTTTGTCGCGGTCGTCGGGTAGCTTGCCTATTCCGGTCACGATCGTGCCGGGGGATATGAGCAAGGAGCGGCTGGAGAGCATTACGTGAGGTGTCCACATGTGGACAAAGTTATAAATCGTTGAAAATCAACGGCTTAAAAATCATTTTTTACCTGATATTAAGAAAATCGGCCTTACTCTTTGCGCTCATACTTCTGGGTGCATTGGCCAATTTCGACGGCGCTCGCGCAGACACTGCGGAAATCAGGATGGACGGATTGATGGCGACCTTCCCCTACTTTCAGGATGCACAGGACCGCAAAGAAGAACTGCCAGGCATTATGGAAGTATGGCGCGATGCTTTGGCCTGTATTTCCGCCGTCGACCCTCACAAGGATGATCTGCGGGCCTGCGTCGAAAGCGTTCACGTTATTTGTGTCGGGAGAATTGGCGCCCCAATCGATTCCAATCAGCGCGATTGTTGGGACAAGGAGACTTTCGCCTGGATGCTGCTGCGCCAAGACGCGCGCGACAATCTGATTGCCAAGGTCGCGGCGCAAGCCGCAGAATCGCCAAAGGAATGGCCGAAGATTTCCGACGAGGAAGACTATGGCGCCGGGACCATCGCCAAGTTTATCAGGGAATATGATGTGGCCGCCGACCAACTCAACAAAACAGCTTGCGGCATAGATATCGCCCTAATGGGGTATGACCCGGGGCGCGGGTCAATGCCTTTGATTGCCATCAACCGGACCTATTCCTGTGCTGTCGATGCGCAGGTTGCCGTCCTGCAGAAATCCTGAAATGGCTCCCGACCTTCTGACGCGCCGCCCTATCCATAGGTAGGATTGGCCATTCGGCCCATCTTGGTTAGAATCGTTCCAATATTGACTTCCCTGCCCCCAAGGCGCATATCCGACTGGAATAGTCAGGAGTTGCCCCATGTTCATTCAGACCGAATCCACCCCCAACCCGGCCACGCTGAAATTCCTGCCGGGGCAGGCTGTGCTTGACCTTGGCACGGCGGATTTCCCCAGTGCCGAGACGGCAGGCAAGTCGCCTTTGGCCAAGCGGATCTTTGCGGTGTCGGGCGTGACCGGGGTTTTCCTGGGCACCGACTTTGTCACCGTGACCAAGGCCGAGGCGGTGGACTGGCAGCACATCAAGCCCGCAATTCTGGGCGGGATCATGGAGCATTACCAGTCCGGCGCCGCCGTGATGGAGGGTGACGCCCAGGCAGCACACGAAAGCCATGACGGGCCGGATGGGGATATTGTCAAGCAGATCAAGGAATTGCTGGACACGCGGGTGCGCCCGGCCGTGGCGCAGGACGGTGGCGACATCACCTTCCATGGCGTTGACCGGGGCGTCGTCTATCTGAACATGAAGGGGGCCTGTGCCGGATGTCCGTCCTCGACCCTCACGCTCAAGATGGGGATCGAGAACCTGCTGCGGCACTATATTCCCGAGGTTCTTGAGGTGCGTCCGGTTGCCGCCTGAGACGGTTCTGGCGTTTGACACATCGGCGGCGCATTGCGCCGCCGCTTTGCTGACCGGAGACAAGGCTGTCACCCGGGTCGAGCCGATGGCCAAGGGTCAGGCCGAGCGGCTTGTGCCGATGCTGGACGAGGTTTTGGCCGACGCCGGGTTGCAATGGCGCGACCTAGACGCGATTGCGGTCGGCACGGGGCCGGGGAATTTCACCGGCATAAGGATCGCGGTGGCCTTGGCGCGAGGGCTTGCGCTGGGCCTTGGGATTCCGGCGGTCGGGGTGACGGGGTTCGAGGCCGTGGGGGCCGACTTGGCAGTGTCCATACCGGCGCCGCGCGGCCAGTTCTATCTCAAGCGTCCCGGGCAGGCGGCCGAGATCGTCGCGGCGGAGCCCGGTGCTGTCACGCGGCTTGCCGACATTGCCACTGCCGACTTCGTGACGGCAATTGCCAGGGTCGGGCGGAGGATGGCCGGAGCCACGACGACACGCCCTGCCCCATTCTATCTGCGCGGGGCGGATGCGGCACCGGCATCCGACCCGCCGCCGGTGATCTTGCCGTGACCATGGCCGAGATGGCCAGGATGCACGCGGCGGCCTTTGTGATGCCGCGCCCATGGAGCGAAGCGGAGATTGCCGATCTTCTGGCAAGTCCGCTGTGCTTTGTGCTGTTTGCACAGGGGGGCTTTGTCATGGGGCGGGTGATTGCGGGCGAGGCGGAACTCTTGACCATCGCCGTGGACCCCGCGCTGCAAGGGCAGGGCGTGGGGTCGGGCCTGATGCAGCGTTTCATGGCTGAGCTAAGGCAGCGGCGGGCCGAGCGGGTCTTTCTGGAAGTGGCCGAAACCAATGCCGCTGCCCGGGCGCTGTACCGCAAATCGGGCTTTGCCCACAGTGGGCGGCGGCGGGCGTACTATCACGCGCCGGGCGGCGAACCGGTGGACGCGATTGTCATGTCGCGGGCGCTTTGACCCGGCGCCCACCAATTATTTGACCGAAAGATCAAATTATTTGCTGGACTTTTCAGATTCCTGTTGACCACCCGCGCGGTGTGCTTCCTAAATCAACCACGATCCGCCCGCGATTGGCCAGACTGAGTCTGGCGACGGACAGGGTGGCGCTGTTTTTGACAACTGGGAGACGGATATGACCCTGATGAAACACCTGCTGGGTGCCTCGGCCTTGCTGGCCCTGACCGCTGGCGCGGCACTGGCCGACCCGGCCATCATTTATGACGTGGGCGGCAAAAACGACAAGTCGTTCAACGAAGCGGCATTCAACGGCGCTGAGCGTTGGAAGGCCGAGTCGGGCGGTTCCTACAAGGAACTAGAGATGCAGAACGAGGCCCAGCGCGAGCAGGCCCTGCGGCAGTTGGCCGAAGAGGGTGCCAACCCGATCGTCATGACCGGCTTTGCCTTTGGTGACGTGCTGAACACTGTGGCGCCGGACTATCCGGACACCAAGTTCGCAATCATCGACATGGTGGTTGACCAGCCCAACGTGAAATCGGTGGTCTTTACCGAGGATCAGGGCAGCTATCTGGTCGGCATGATGGCCGGCCTTGCCTCCAAGTCCAACGTCGTAGGCTTCATCGGCGGCATGGACATCCCGCTGATCCGCCGCTTTGGCTGCGGTTACGCGCAGGGCGTCAAGGCTGTGAAGCCCGATGCCACCGTGATCCTGAACATGACCGGCACCGATGGCTCGGCCTGGAACAACCCGGTGAAGGGTGCCGAGATTGCCAAATCGCAGCAGTCCCAGGGCGCGGACGTGATCTATGCCGCCGCTGGCGGCACGGGCGTGGGCGTTCTGCAGGCCGCTGCCGACATGAACATTCTGTCGATCGGCGTGGACAGCAACCAGAATTACCTGCACCACGGTCAGGTTCTGACCTCGATGATGAAGCGGGTGGACAACGCGGTTTACGACGCCTTCAAGGAGGGTGCCGACCTCAAGCCCGGCATCAACGTCATGGACCTGAAGGCCGGTGGCGTGGACTATGCGATGGACGACAACAACGCCGCCCTTGTCACGCCCGAAATGAAGGCGGCCGTGGATGCGGCGGCCGAAAAGATCAAATCGGGCGAGTTGGTGGTGCACGACTATATGTCGGACAACACCTGCCCGGCAGGCCAGTTCTGATGGCAGACGGCAAGGATGGGGGGCGGCAGGCAACTGCCGCCCCCAATTCGACCTATGCCATTGAGCTCAAAGGCATTTCGAAGGCCTTTGGTCCGGTCAAGGCGAATCAGGACATCAATCTCGCCGTGCCGCGCGGCACGATCCACGGCATCATCGGCGAGAACGGAGCCGGGAAATCGACGCTGATGTCGATCCTCTACGGCTTTTACAAGGCCGATGCCGGACAGATCTACATCGGCGGCAAACTGACCCCGATCCCCGACAGCCAGAGCGCCATCCGCGCCGGCATCGGCATGGTTTTCCAGCATTTCAAGCTGGTGCAGAATTTCACTGTCCTTGAAAACGTCATTCTGGGCGCCGAGGATGGCGCGCTACTGAACACCTCGCTCGTGCGTGCCCGCCGCGAGCTGGAGGCGCTGAGCAAGGAGTATGATCTGGACGTGCATCCCGATGCGCTGATCGAGGACCTGTCGGTCGGCCACCAGCAGCGGGTCGAGATCCTCAAGGCGCTGTACAGGCAGGCTGACATTCTGATTCTGGACGAACCGACCGGGGTTCTGACCCCGGAGGAGGCGGACCATCTGTTCCGTATCCTGGCCGGGCTCAAGGCGCAGGGCAAGACGGTCATCCTGATCACCCACAAGCTGCGCGAAATCATGGAGGCCACCGACAATGTCAGCGTCATGCGGCGCGGCACGATGGTGGCGACGGTCAAGACGGCAGAGACCAGTCCCGAGGCGCTGGCCGAACTGATGGTGGGGCGCAAGGTTCTGCTGGAGGTCGAGAAGAAGCCGGCCAAGCCCGGCAAGGTCGTGCTGTCGGTCAAGGACCTGAGGGTGAAGGACGAGCATGGGGTCGAGCGGTTGAAGGGGGTCAGCTTTGACATCCGCGCCGGAGAGATTCTGGGCATTGCCGGTGTGGCGGGCAATGGCCAGTCGGAGTTGTTGCAAGCCTTGGGCGGGATCAGCCGGGCGGACGGCAAGATCACGATGAACGGTGCCGATCTGCCCTTGTCGGGGCCCCACGCCAATGGTCAGGCGCGGCGCGCGGCGGGGATTTCCCATGTGCCGGAGGACCGGCAATCGCTTGGGTTGGTCATGGATTTCACAGCGTGGGAAAACGTGGGCTTCGGTTATCACAACGCGCCGGAATACCAGAAGAATGCGCTGTTCATGGACAATGCTGCATTGCGCGCGGACACCGAGAAGAAGATGGCCACCTTTGACGTGCGCCCGCCCATTCCGACGCTGGTGGCCAAGAGCTTCTCGGGCGGCAATCAGCAGAAAATCGTGGTGGCCCGCGAGATCGAGCGCAACCCGGACCTTCTGCTGGTCGGGCAGCCGACGCGGGGCGTGGATATCGGCGCGATCGAGTTCATCCACAAGCAGATCGTGGCCCTGCGCGATGCGGGCAAGGCCGTGCTTCTGGTGTCAGTGGAATTGGACGAGATCATGAGCCTGTCGGACCGGATCCTTGTGATGTTCGACGGTCAGTTGATGGGCGAGCGGGACCCTGAAAAGACCAACGAGCGCGAACTGGGCATGATGATGGCCGGCATGGCGGGCAAGGAGGCGGCGGCATGAGAGGTCGTCAAAGGGTGTTCATCAAGAAGCCCTTGCAGGCTGTCTTCACGCCCTGCACCACAGGGTTACGACGTCGTGCGAGGTTGTCTTTGGCGGGAGGAGATTGATGGACGGCAAGATGCCACGCTGGGCCGACGTCGTTCTGGTGCCGCTGATCTGTCTGATCATTGCGTTCCTGTTCAGCGGCGTGCTGATCTGGGCCATTGGCGAAAGCCCGGTTGTCGCTTTGACGACCATGGTCAAGGGCGCCTTGGGCTCGACCCGGGGCTGGGGCTACACGCTCTATTACGCCACCAACTTCATGTTCACCGGCCTCGCCGTGTCGATCGCGTTTCAGGCCAGCCTGTTCAACATCGGAGGAGAGGGTCAGGCGACACTGGGCGGCCTTGGCGTGGCATTGGCGCTGTTGTTCATTCCCTGGCCGCATTGGACGCTGGCGCTGGCCGGCGCAATGGTCGGGGCGATGGCATTCGGCGCAGCCTGGGCATTTGTCCCGGCGTGGCTTCAGGCCAAGCGGGGCAGCCATATCGTGATCACCACGATGATGTTCAACTTCATATCCTATGCGCTGATGAACTACCTGCTGGTCAACGTCCTGCGCCCGGTCGGCAAGATGGACCCGGCCTCGGCCCGGTTCGATCCGGTGACCAATCTGCCGAAACTCGGCGACATGCTGACCGCCGTCGGCATCCCGTTCAGCAACAAGAATCCGGCCAATATCAGCCTTTTGATCGCGCTTGCCTGCGCCGTCGGCGTCTGGGCACTGCTTTGGCACACCCGGCTTGGCTATGCATTGCGGGCCTTTGGAAAATCGGAAAAGGCGGCCGTCTATGCCGGCATAAGCCCGGTGCGCATCACGCTTTATGCGTTGATGCTGTCGGGCGGCTTGTCCGGAATGATGGCGATCAATGCCGTGCAAGGAGAGGCGCACCGGCTGCTGTTGAACTCGGTCGAGGGCGCCGGGTTCATCGGCATCGCCGTGGCGCTGATGGGGCGAAACCATCCGTTCGGCATCGTGCTGGCCTCGATCCTGTTCGGGTTCCTGTATCAGGGCGGCTCGCAATTGGCCCTTGGCACCACGATCCCGCGTGAGGTGATCACGGTCCTGCAGGCGCTGGTCATCCTGTTCACCGGGGCGCTGCCCTATATGGTCCAACGTCCGCTGGAGCAGCTGTTCGTCAGGAGGGCGGCGTAATGGAATTGGCGGGCTATCTGCAGATTCTCGATTCGACGATCCGGCTGGCGACGCCCTTGTTGTTTGCCTGTCTGGCGGGGCTGTATTCCGAACGGGCCGGGGTCTTTGACATCGGTCTGGAAGGCAAGATGCTGGCGGCGGCTTTTGCGGCGGCGGCGGCCTCCTATGCCAGCGGCTCGGTCTGGATCGGGACATTGGCCGGAATCGGCGCATCGCTGATGTTCGCGGCCGTTCATGGGCTCGCCTCGATAACATTTCGCGGCAACCAGCTGATTTCCGGGGTTGCACTGAACTTCTTTGCCTCTGGTCTGACGGTGGTGCTGGGGTCGGCGTGGTTCAAGATGGGCGGGCAGACGCCGGCGCTTTCGGGGGATATGCGTTTCGCCGAGGCGCCGCTGCTGGATCTGCTGGGCATAACGCCGGGACCATTGGGCGAATTGTTCCTTGGCCATTCGATTCTGGTCTATGTTGCCTTGCTGCTGGTGCCCGGCTCGGCCTGGCTTTTGTATCGCACCCGGTTCGGTCTGCGCCTGCGGGCGGTGGGCGAAAACCCGGCTGCGGTGGACACTGCGGGCGTATCGGTCGTGGGCTTGCGCTATGCGGCGGTGGCAATCACGGGGGTTCTTTGCGGGTTGGCCGGAGCCTATCTGTCGATGAGCCTTTCGGCGGGATTTGGGCGTGAGATGACGGCCGGGCGCGGCTACATTGCGCTTGCAGCACTGATCTTTGCCAAGTGGCGGCCGTGGTATTGCCTGATGGCCTGCATGCTTTTCGGGTTTCTGGATGCCATTGCGATCCGGTTCCAGAGCATCGATGTGGGCGCGTTCATCATTCCGGTCCAGTTCACCCAAGCTCTGCCCTATATCCTGACCGTGATCATTCTGGCGGGCTTTGTCGGCAAGGCCATTCCGCCACGCGCGGGGGGCGAGCCCTATGTCAAGGAGCGCTGAGGTCGTCCGGGCCCGCGCCGGGGCTGAACCCGTGCGGTTGGGGCTGATCCTTGGCTCGGGGCTGGGGCATCTGGCGGGGGCGGTGGACGGCGTGGCCATCCCCTATGCCGAGCTGCCCGGTTTTCCGCATGTCGCCGTGTCGGGGCACAATCCCAATCTGGTTGTCGGCACGCTGGAAGGCGTGCGTGTGGCCGTCTTTGGCGCGCGGGAGCACTACTACGAAAATGGCAATCCTTCGGCGATGCGGGTGCCGCTGGAGTGTCTCAAGGCGCTGGGGGCAGAGGCGCTTATCGCCACCAATGCCGCGGGAAGCCTGCGGGCGGACATAGGGCCGGGCGATCTGATGCTGCTGAGTGATCACATCAACTTCTCCGGTTTGAACCCGCTGATCGGGGAAAAGACCGATGCGCGGTTCGTGCCGATGACAATGGCCCATGATCCTGACATGCGGGCCGCCTTGCGCGCCAGTGCAAGGGCCGTCGGTGTGGCGCTGCCCGAGGGGGTTTACGCATGGTATTCAGGTCCGTCGTTCGAGACCCCGGCCGAAATCCGGGCGATCAAGCTGTTGGGCGGTGACGCGGTGGGCATGTCGACCGTGCCTGAAATGATCCTCGCGCGGTTTCTTGGGCTGAGGGTGGCGGCCATTTCGACGATCACCAACATGGCGGCCGGCCTGTCAAACGAACAGATCAGCCACGAGCACACCAAGGCCATGGCGCCCCTGGGTGCGGCAAAGCTGGAACAGGTGCTGCGGCATTTTCTACGCGGCGCCCGTTGAGCCATCGCAGGGTTTGACTTGGCCACTCTGGGGGGGCAACCCTAGCGAAAAAGAGGCAAACCACCCTGCGATGCAGTTGTACCTTCCCATAGCCGAAGTATCGGTCAACATCTTTGTCCTTTTGGGCTTGGGTGGGGTTGTGGGCTTTTTGTCGGGGATGTTCGGTGTGGGCGGGGGATTTCTGATCACGCCCCTGCTGTTCTTTATCGGGGTTCCCTCTACTGTGGCCGTGGCCACGGGGGCCAATCAGGTCGTCGCATCGTCCGTTTCCGGCGTCTTGGCGCAACTGCGGCGCAAGGCGGTCGATTTTCGGATGGGCATGGTGCTGACGGTCGGTGGTTTTGCCGGTTCCGCAGTCGGGGCTCTGGTTTTCGACTGGATGGCCCGGCGGGGGCAGGTCGACCTGTTTGTGCAGCTGTCCTATGTGCTGTTTCTGGGGCTCGTCGGGGCCATGATGCTGCAGGAGAGCGTTCGCTCGTTGTTGCGGGCGCGGAGAGCCGGGGCACAGCAGGTGCGGCGGTCCCATGTGCATTCCTGGGTTCACCGGATGCCGCTGAAGCTGAAATTCCGCGCCTCCGGCCTGTACATCTCGGTCATCCCGCCGCTTTTGGTCGGGTCAGTGGTCGGGCTTTTGTCGGCGATCATGGGGGTCGGTGGCGGCTTCATCATGGTGCCGGCCATGATCTATCTTTTGGGCATGCCAACCAAGGTTGTCGTGGGCACATCGCTGTTCCAGATCATCTTCGTGACCGCCTTCACCACATTGGTCCATGCGCTGAACCATCACTCGGTCGACATGTTGCTGGCATTCGTGCTGATCGTCGGGGGGGTGATCGGGGCGCAGGTGGGTGTTCGCGTCGGGATCCGGCTGAAGGCCGAACAATTGCGCATTCTGCTGGCCCTTCTGGTGCTGGCCGTGGCGGGCAAGATCGCACTTGACCTGCTGCTGGAGCCCGGCGAGCTCTACTCGGTCGCGGTGGCACCATGACGATGCGGCTGATGATCCTGATCGCACTGCTGCTGGCCCTGCCGCTTCGGGCAGAAACAATCGTTTCGGGGATGAGCGAGACAAGAGTGTCGATCGGTGCGACTTTCGACGGGAAGTCGATCCTGATCTATGGCGCCGCCGCGCGTGAGGAGAAGCCGCCAAGCTGGCCAAGGTTGCAGGTGATCGTCACGGTTCAGGGGCCGGTGCAGCCGATTGTCGTGCGCAAGAAGGAACGGGTCGCGGGCATCTGGGTGAACAGGGGGTGGGTTGCCTATGACAGTGCGCCAAGTTTCTATGCCGTCATGACGACAGGCGCACTTGGCGACATCCTGTCGGTGGACGAGGACATCCGCTACAACATCTCGATCCCGCGCGAGGTCGGAGCGGTCAGGCTGGGGGCATCCTCCGGGCTGGCGACTGACTATCTTGACGCCTTGCAGCGCATCCGCGGGGGCAATGGCAGCTACCGGCAAGCTGACGAAGTGCTGTTTCTTCAGCAGTCGCTGTTCCGCACGGAAGTCGCTCTGCCCGCGAACCTGATCGAGGGCGATTACTCGGTCCGCATCTTTCTGACGCGCGGCGGCACGGTGGTCGACGTGCATTGGAGCCAGATTACCGTCCGCAAGGAAGGGTTGGAGCGCTTTCTGTTCCGGCTGGCACAGGATCAGCCGCTGATCTACGGGCTGATCGCCTTGCTGATGGCGGCGCTGGCCGGGGGTGGTGCGTCAGAGCTGTTCCGGCGGCTGCGGCTTTAAAGCGGGATGAGTTTCAGTGGAATCGGAATTCACTGCCTCTCGCCAAGGCTCGAACGCGAATTTCGATTGTTCTGGTTCCCTGAAAACTCATCCCGCTCTAGCCCGGCTTCGATCCCCGGAAATGCCCGGTGAAGCGTTACACCTCGGGCAAGGTTCATCACCATCAGCGCGGCCCAGAGCCCGTGGTTGCCAAAGGTCGGCACCAAAAGCATCAAAGCTGGAACATAAAGTGCAAGGACCTGGACCGCCGAGCGCACCATCGCGCCAGTCATCAACGCGCCGATGAAAATGCCGTCATATATCCAGCACGCGGTGCCGATCAGCGGCGCTGCGATCAGCCACGGCAGGAAATTGCGCGCCTCGGACCGGACGGAGACGGCAGTGGTCATCAGGTCGATCAAGGGGCCGCCCGCCAAGGCGAACCCCAAGGCAAGGACCACCGCACCACCATAGCCCCATTGCATGCACATAAGGGTTGCCTGACGCAGAGCCGGAACGGAACGCTGACCCACCGCCTGACCGACCAGCGTTTCGGCGGCGAAGGCGAAACCGTCGAGGGCAAAAGCCATGATCGAAAGGAATTGCAGCAGGATCTGGTTGGCGGCCAGCGTGTCGTTGCCAAACCGCGCGCCGAGGAAAACAAATGCGGTGAAGCTGAGTTGGAGGATGACTGACCGCAGCATGATATCGCGCGAGGCCGTCACCATGGCGCGCAGGGCCGCAGGGTTCCAGAACCGCGCGATTGCGGGTTTCAGGGCGGTGCCAAAGGCATCACGGGCGAGCCAGAGGCCAAGGACAAGGGCCGTGATCTCGGCCAGCAAAGTGGCGGTTGCAACGCCCCCAATGCCCCAATTCAGCCCAAGGACAAACCAGATCGCCAGAACGGCGTTGAGGCCGTTTTGCCAGATCTGCAGGACAAGAATGGCGCGGGTCCGTTCAACCCCGACAAGCCAGCCGGTCAGGGCGTAAATCGCCAGCGTCGCCGGCGCGCCCCAGATCCGGATGCCGAGGTAAGTGCGGGCCAGTGTCTCAACCTCGTCGGTGGCCGGGGCGATGCGGAATGCCAGCGCAAAGAACGGCAACTGCACGGCAACAAGTGCCAGACCCATGCCGAACGCGATGCCCAGCGCGCGTAGCAGGGTGGCGCTGCGCTCTGCGCTGTCGCCGGCACCATGGGCCTGAGCGGCCAGGCCAGAGGTGCTCATCCTGAGGAACCCGAATGCCCAATAGAGCGTGGCAAGGATGACTGCGCCAAGGCCGACGGCACCGATGGGGGCGGAAAGTCCCAACTGGCCGATGACGGCAGTATCGACGGCACCGAGCAGTGGGATCGTGGCGTTCGACAGCACAATTGGCGTGGCGATCCGAAAGACACGGCCATGGGTAAGGCCGGCTTGGGAAGCGGGCGTCATGGCCCGATCGCCCTCGAACCCTTCGCCGCGCCTGTCCGGGGGCAGGGTCGGGTTGCTGCCCTCATTCGGCGGGGGTGCCAGACTGCGCTGGCATCAGGAAATGAGCCGAGGCCATGGCAAAGGGGCGCAACCGGTTGTCCTGCCACGCCTCGACGTGAACCGAGGCATAGCGGCGGCCCGAGCGGTTGACGCGGGCGCGGGCATAGGCGTCACGCGGCAGACCGGAGCGCAGGAAATCCACGGTGAAGTCGATGGTCTTGGGCATGGGCGGAAACGCGTCCAGATTGGCGCGACCTGCTTCCATGTCCTCCCAAAGCGTCGTCCAGGCCAACTCGATGATGGCGGTGACTTCCAGAAAGGCTGCGGTGGCCCCGCCATGCAGTGCGGGCAACATCGGATTGCCGATGAGCTTTTCATCAAAGGGCAGGACGGCGGTCAACTCGTCACCGCGGCGGTCGAACTGGATGCCGAGGAACTGGACATAGGGCACGCCGCCGGTCAGCCAGGTCAGCGCCGCCTCGCGACGCGACTTCACAACATGAACGGGTTCAGGAGGTATCCTCATCGTGCGGGCCGCTCCAGGGTGAAGGTTCCGGTGCCTGTGGCAACGGGGCGGCTTACGTCCTCGTCCGTTGCGGTCACGCGGACGAACGCGACAGACCGTGTGACATGATAGCATTCCGCGCGCGCGGTAACGCGTTGACCCGGTGTGGCCGGGCGCATGTAGTCAATCCGCAAGTCCAGTGTGGCCGTCGAGATTGAGTTGGCGGCTGCCGGATGACCCATCACGGCGGCTCCGGACGCCGTGTCCATCAGGGCCGAAATGGCCCCGCCATGCAACACACCCGTGGCTGGGTCGCCGATGAACCGGGGGTCATAATCCATTTCGATCCGTGCTGTTCCTTCCTGCATTTCGATCAGGCGCATGCCAAGAGCCGTGGCATGAGGCAAGGCTTTCATCGACAGGCGGGCAAGTTCTGCTTGGTCGGGCATGGCATGGGCTCCTTGATCCGACATATTCGCCAGTGCGCTGGCAGGCGCAAGGGTTGGCGTCCGGGTTATTGCGTGCGAAGCTGCTTGCCCGTAAGTTGGCGCTAAGGGAGACCAGCGATGCCTGACGTTCGACTGAGCTTCAAGGACATGTGCGCGAAGTTCGATGTGACGCCGCGTACCTTGCGCTATTACGAATATATCGAGCTGCTCGCGCCGGAAAAAGATGGCCGCGCGAGACACTATGGGCCGCGAGAGGTGGCCCGCATGACGCTGATCCTCCGGGGGCGGCGCTTTGGCTTTTCGCTGGAAGAAATCCGGCAATGGCTGCTGATTTATCAACACCAAGGCACGCGCCCGCAACTGGAGGCCTTCTTGGAGATGGCCGAACGTCAGTTGGGCGAGCTGGACCGGCAGCACCAGGAGCTGGATAGCACCATTGCCGATCTGAAAGCGCTGCGTGACGCCACGATCAAGGATATGAACCGTCGGGGCTGACATGATCTGACGTGACGTTACAGTTACGTTAACGTCAAGCGCGCTACACTTTGCTGAACACGTGGCCCATTTATGGCTCCCGATGTTCAAGACGAGTAAAACATGACCGACGAATTGATGACCATTCGCGAGATGTGCGACGCTTTTGAAGTGACCCCCCGGACGCTTCGATTCTACGAATCCAAAGAGCTTCTGTTCCCCGAGCGCAGGGGAACGCAGCGCCTGTTTACCCGCAAGGACCGGGCGCGGCTCAAGCTGATCCTGCGCGGAAAGCGCTTTGGCTTTTCGCTGGAGGATATCCGCCAGACCTTGGCGATGTATGACCGCAACGGGTCGAACGAGGGTCAGTTGGCCCGGATCTACGAACTTGCCCACAACCGACTGCAGCAGATGGAGGCGCAACGCGCCGAACTTGATGTTGCCATTGCGGAACTGAGAGTCGAGCTGGAGGCGGGCGCCGCATCCATTGCCGGTTTTCGCCGCGCTGCCGAGTAGAAAGGAATACCAATGACCTATGCCGCCCCCGTGAAAGACATGCAGTTCCTGTTGCATGATGTGCTGAAAATCTCGGCCCAGGATATTCCCGGCTACGGAGATCTGGACGAAGGGTTTACCGGGGCGGTGCTGGAAGAGGCGGGCAAGATCGCCGCGGATATCATGGCCCCCCTGAACGCGGTGGGCGACCGCGAGGGCTGTGTGCTGGAAAACGGTGTGGTGCGCACGCCGGCGGGCTTTCGCGGGGCCTTTGATGCGCTGCGCGACGGCGGCTGGACCGCGCTGGACTGTGCGCCGGAATTTGGCGGGCAGGGCCTGCCCCATCTGGTTCACTGCGTGGTGAACGAGGCGCTGGTGTCGGCCAACATGGCGCTGAACATGTATATGGGCCTGACCCACGGCGCCTATTCGGCCATCCTCGCGCATGGTTCGGACGCGCAAAAGGCAACCTATCTGCCCAAGCTGGCGTCCTGCCAGTGGACCGGCACGATGAACCTGACCGAGCCGCATTGCGGCACGGATCTGGGTCTGATGCGGACAAAGGCGGAACCGCAGGCGGATGGCAGCTATAAGATCACCGGAACCAAGATCTTCATCTCGGCCGGCGATCATGACATGGCGGAAAACATCATCCATCTGGTGCTGGCCAAGGCGCCGGGGGGTGGAGAGGGCACCAAGGGGATTTCTCTGTTCATCGTGCCGAAGATCCTGCCAGCCGGCGAGGGCTTGGGCGCGCGCAACGCGGTTTCGGTCGGCAAGATCGAGGATAAGATGGGGATTCACGGCAATGCGACCTGCGTGATGAACTATGATGGGGCGACCGGCTGGCTGATCGGCGATCTGCACAAGGGCATGCGCGCCATGTTCACCATGATGAACGAGGCAAGGCTGGCGGTTGGCTTGCAGGGCTATGCCGTGGCAGAGGCGGCCTATCAGAACGCGGCGGCCTATGCCCGCGATCGCTTGCAGGGCCGGGCCATCACCGGGGCAGCAAACCCTTCGGGACCCGCCGACCCGCTGATCGTGCATCCCGACATCCGCCGATCGCTGATGGATCAGAAATCGTTCGTCGAAGGCGCCCGCGCGCTGACCTGCTGGGCGGCGTCGCTGATCGACCGGTCAGTGCGCATGGGTGACCCTGCGGCCGAAGGACTGGTGTCGCTGCTGATCCCGGTGATCAAGGGATTCCAGACCGACAAGGGGTTCGAGATGGCCGTGCAAGCCCAGCAGATCTGGGGTGGGCATGGCTATATCGAGGACAATCCGGCCAGCCAGTTCGTCCGCGATGCGCGGATAGCGATGATTTACGAGGGAGCCAATGGTGTGCAGGCATTGGACCTTGTTGGCCGCAAACTGGCGCAGGATGGCGGCAAGCATGTGCTGGCGTTCTTCGAGATGGTGAAGGCCGAGTGCATGGCCCATGACGCCGAGCCGCGAATGGAGCCCTTTGCCAAGGCGCTGAAGGCAGCTTCCAAGCAGATGCAGGCGGCGGGCATGTTCTTCATGCAGAACGGGATGAAGAACCCCAATGCGGCATTGGCGGGGTCAAGCGACTTTCTGCATCTGATGGGCCATGTCTGCATGGGTCTGATGTGGACCCGGATGGCACGCGCGGCCCTGACAGCCCTGGACAACGGCGGAGACAAGGTCTTCCTTGAGGCGAAGCTGGTCACAGGGCGCTATTACATGGCGCGGCAACTGCCCGCCTGTGGACTGCATCTGGCCCGCATCGAAAGCGGGGCTGAAGTGGTGATGGCGTTGGACGCCGAGGCGTTCTAACCTGATGCCGTATTCCTTCGGAGAATCCGATGCCGAAACGTTTTCGTCTGACACGCCGCTTTCCTGTCGCCATGACCGAAGATGGATATCGCCGCCTGAAACGCTTTGCCACCGAGGCCGGGCTGGATGAAGGTGAGGCGCTGTCCTTTCTTTTTGAGCATTTCGATTCCGTCACGGACCACGACAACCTGACCCACCGCCTGCGGCTGTTCAATTCAGAGTTGGACGCCCGCAAACAATGATGGCCTGAAGGGCCAGAGAAAAATCCGTGGGTGGCAGGGGTCCGAAGCCCCAGCCCTGGCCCGCGACACACAGGGACCGCTGCCAATGATCAAACTCTACTGCTTCGGTGAAAGCGGCAATGCCTACAAGGTGGCATTGGCGCTGACGATGGCCGATATGGAATGGGAGCCGGTCTTCGTGGATTTCTTCAACGGTGAAACCCGCACGCCGGAATTCCGCGCCCTGAACGAGATGGGCGAAGTGCCGGTGCTGGTGGACGGCGACACTGTGCTGACCCAATCCGGCGTGATGCTGGACTATATCAGCTCGAAATCCGGCAAGCTTGGCGGACGGTCTGCAGCCGAGCGGCGTGAGGTTCTGCGCTGGATGTTCTGGGACAATCACAAACTGTCCACCCAGATCGGCATGACCCGGTTCCAGATGAATTTCGTCCCCGAGGCCAAGCGGCCCGAAGGTCTGATCCCGTTCTTTCAGGCGCGGCTGAAATCGGCCTACAAAGTGCTGGATGGACATCTGACAAACCGCAAATGGGTTGCGGGAGAGGCGGTCACCATCGCCGACCTGTCCTGTTGCGGTTACCTTTATTACCCCGAGCCCTTCGGCTTTGACCGCGCGGACTGGCCCCATATTGATGCCTGGCTGGACCGCATCGCCGCTTTGCCCGGCTGGCAAGCCCCCTATGAAATGATGCCCGGCAGCCCTGCCGACCGCCTGTAAGGAGACCGACATGACCGATGCCTATATCTATGACGCCGTCCGCAGCCCGCGCGGCAAGGGTCGCCCGGACGGGGCGCTGCACGAAGTGACCGCCGTTGCCCTGTCGGCGCAAATTCTGGACTCGATCCGCGAGCGCAACGGCCTTGAAGGCCATGCGGTCGAGGATGTGATCTGGGGCAATGTCACGCAGGTCGGCGAGCAGGGCGGTTGTCTGGCCCGTTCGGCGGTTCTGGCTTCGGGGCTGGACGAAAGCATTCCGGGCCTGTCGATCAACCGCTTTTGTGCCAGCGGGATGGAGGCGGTGAACCTTGCCGCCAATCAGGTCAAGGCCGGAGCGGGTCGCGCCTACATCGCGGGCGGGGTCGAGATGATGGGCCGGGTCGCGATGGGTTCGGACGGGGCCGCGATTGCGGTGGACCCGTCGCTTGCGATGAAGACCTATTTCGTGCCGCAGGGCATTTCGGCGGACATCATCGCCACGCAATACGGCTTCAGCCGCGACGATGCCGACGCCTTGGCGATGGAAAGCCAGCGCCGCGCTGCCGAGGCATGGCAGGACGGGCGGTTCGGCAAATCGGTGATCACCATCAAGGATCGCAATGGTCTGACCATCCTCGCCCATGATGAATACATGCGACCGGGCACCGACATGCAGGCTTTGGGCGCGCTGAAGCCGGCGTTCAAGGAGATGGGCGAAATCATGCCCGGTTTCGACAAGGTTGCCCTGATGAAATACCCGCATCTCGAGCGGATCAATCACATCCACCACGCCGGCAACTCCAGCGGCATCGTCGATGGCGCGGCCGCTGTTCTGATTGGCGACGCCGAGTTCGGCCGCGCCCACGGATTGAAGCCCCGCGCCCGCATCCGCGCCACGGCAAAGATCGGTACCGATCCGACAATCATGCTGACCGGCCCGGTGCCCGTGACCGAAAAGATCCTGCGCGAAGCCGGTCTGACCACCAAGGACATCGACCTTTACGAGGTCAACGAAGCCTTCGCCGCCGTCGTGCTGCGCTTTCAGCAGGCTTTCGATGTCGACCCGGCCAAAGTCAATGTCAACGGCGGCTCGATCGCCATGGGTCATCCGCTGGGCGCCACCGGGGCGATCATCATCGGCACTCTGCTGGACGAATTGGAACGCCGAGGCCAGACGATTGGCTTGGCCACGCTGTGCATCGCGAGCGGAATGGGTGCAGCGACGATAATCGAAAGGCTTTGAAAAGAGAAATGTTCGAAGTCTGAGGGCAATTGGCACCGGATCAGGAAATAACGTTACGATACGAACGTACCGACCCCTGCCCGGCGTCGCCTTTGATACTGAAAGGGTCGCTTTCAGCCTCTGCGAAATCGTCGATGAGACTATGCCCAAAGCGCTTTCAGCATAGTTTTTTGGTGGTTTCCTGTGTACAAAAATGTTTCCGAGTTGATGCAATGGCGCGTGGATCTCTTGATGGCGGAACGCTGCGAGGATCTGGCACGCGAACATCTGTTTCCGTTGGTGATGTATCAGGACGAGCAGCTGCTCGTCCTGACCAGCCCCGAAGAGTTTGTCGA
>JANMCI010000278.1:0-13648 GCA_031361245.1 Rhodobacterales bacterium | reverse complement strand
CTCGCGGGGGCTGAATATTCAAGATGCCGTGCTGTCGCGGGTGGAACGGCTTACCGCGCAAGATCGGGCGCTGCTGGATGCCGTGTCAATCTTCCCGCGCCATGCCGAAAGCCACTGGGCCAGCCATCTGGCCGGGGCGGCGGGTGAAGGGAACATCGCAGCCTGCGTTGCGTCGGGGCTCTTGACTTCGGATGGCGTTCATCTCGCATTTCGTCACGAAATCGCGCGGCAGGCGGTTGAGACCGCTTTGACGCCGTTGCATCGCAAGACACTGAACGCAGAGCTGTTGGCAGTGTTGGAGACCGCTCCACAGGTCCCGGTCGCCCGCCTTCTGCACCACGCCCGCGAATGCGGTGACGTTGTGGCGATTGCTGCCCTTGCACCCGTAGCCGGACGTGAGGCTGCCGCAGCCGGGGCGCATCTGCAGGCCGCCGATTATTTCGAGGTCGCTCTTGGCGTATTAGATGGAGTTGATGCCGAGCAATTCGCCGGGTTGTTAGAGGACGCAGCCCTGGAGCATACTGAAAACAATGCCTTCAGGCTGGCCATAGAGCGTTTGGAACAAGCGCTGACGCTGCGGCTCAAGTTGAATCATCAACTTCGGGCTGGGGAGGTGATGCAGCGTATTTCGCTGCTTCACTGGGAGGCGGGACAGGTCACTTTGGCCGAAACCGTCGGCGACAGCGCAATCCGCTTGTTGTCAGGCACGCAAAGCGCCGAACTGGCCTTGGCCTATGCCGGCCGCGCCAAGCTTGCGATGAATGAACGCAATGTCGCTCTGGCGGAGGAGTTGGGACAAGCCGCCATCGACTTGGCCCGACAGGTGAACCGGGTTGATGTTCTTTCCCATGCGCTCAACACGCTGGGCATGAACCAATGGGGCACTGAAAGCGGACTTGAACTGATCGGCCAGAGTCTGCAGTTGGCGCTGGATCACCGGTTTCCAGACCACATCATTCGCGCCTACTCCAATCGGGCAATTGTTGAAATGGAGATTCTCCGCTACCCGGAGGCCCTCATGGATTTTAACCAGGCAATCGCCATTGCACAAAAGTATGAGCGCACATTCAATCTTCCCTGGGACCGGGCTCTGCGATTGGAACTTCTCTGGCGCATGGGGCGTTGGGATGAGGCTGCGTCCGGCTGGGCTGGTTTGATTCCGGAAGTGGCAGACCAAACTTCAGCTTGGGTCATTGGGCGCGTGGTTCTCGCAAGTCTGGCAACCCGCCGCGGCAGCCCTGAAGCAAATTCCTGGATCACTGAGCTTGTTGAATTTGTGGCCCGCGACCAAAGTTGGCTTCACTTGAATCTTGTTGCCAACTTGATGGCGGAGCGTACGTGGCTTGGTCTGGAGGACGTTCAGGAAGCAAGAAAGTGGATGGACCTGGTCCGCAAGATTTCGAAGACCGAACTGCAAATGCAACAAACCTTCCCATGGCAAAGGCGGTTGGAGCCCGAGCGCGCAATTGCAATTCCAGCCGGGACACATCCGGCCTATCGGCTTTCGCTCGAAGGAAATTGGCGCGCGGCCGCCTCGGTGTGGGAAGCGATCGGCGACCCCTATGCTCGGGCCCTCGCTTTGTTGGAGGGTGATGCCGAGGCGGTGCAGCAGTCTCTGGCAATCCTTGACCAGTTGGGGGCAACCACCGTGGCGTCTCATGTCCGCAAGCGTTTCAATGTGGGTGAGGTGACGCCAGCATCGCGCGGCCCGAGGGCATCCACGCTTGCCAACCCGGTTGGATTGACGCGGCGACAGATGCAGGTGCTGGAACATCTCAACACAGGCAAGTCCAACGCCGAAATCGCGGAACGCCTGTTTCTTTCGGCCAAGACGGTCGACCATCACGTCTCGGCAATCCTTGCCAAGCTGGACGTTCCGTCGCGAAGCGAAGCCGCCGCCGTCGCCAGACGGGCCGGATGGATATCAGACATTTCTTGACCTGTTGGTTTCCGGCTCAGCGCTTTGCCAAACCTGAT
The DNA here is from genome assembly GCA_031361245.1 of Rhodobacterales bacterium. Classification (GTDB taxonomy): domain Bacteria; phylum Pseudomonadota; class Alphaproteobacteria; order Rhodobacterales; family Rhodobacteraceae; genus Stagnihabitans. Next base: position 11,671 of record JANMCI010000278.1, on the reverse strand, counting down.
GCGTCACAGCAGCCGCTGGCTTTCGGCCCAAAGCCGAGCGATCAGCGCACCCGCCGGTTCGATCTTGTCAATGTATTGCACTCCAGTCCCGGCATAAAGACAGCCTGCCTGCACATCGCCCAAAGCCTCGCGTTTTGGGAAATCGCCCGAATACCGCAGCACAGGGTTGCCGTTCCGGTGAAACAGAACATCGCCTTCGCCCGGGCGATCTGGCGCGGCGGGGTGACCCGCCGCTTCCCAGGCTTCCAGAGTGCTGTTGCGCAGCACCCGGTGAAGTGCAAACGGCCAGGTCAAATCGAAACAGATGGTAAAGCTCGTGTCGCGGCCACCTTCCGCCAGCGCCTGCTTGTAGGCATCGTGGGCATGGCTTTCCGCCGTGGCAACGAAGCGGGTGCCCATCATCACCGCCTGCGCACCCTGTTTCAAACAGGTCGCGATCTCTTCTGCGCGGGCAATGCCGCCTGCCGCCACGACTGGCACCGGGCCAGCGATGGCCAGAACCGCCGGCAACAACGTGCCCAATGGCGTGGTGGATTGCACATGACCACCTGCCTCCATCCCCTGCGCGATGACAAAGTCGGCCCCGGCAGCGATGGCGGCGGCGGCTCCGTCGGCGCTGCCGACCTGCACCCCCACCCTGGTGCCTTGCGCTTTTGCAATGGCGATGGTTTCACGGTCGCAGCCCCACGAAAGCGTCATGCCAGGAGGCCGAAGCAAACTGGCGGCGCGCGCGGCATCTGTGCCAAAGCGCAGCACGAAGTTGACGAAATAAGCCAGCCCGGTCGCGTTCAGCGCGGAAATCTGCTGGGCCGCCAGGTCTTGCGAGGTCCAGGTCAGCGCCAGCGATCCCATTGCCCCGGCGTTCCCGACGGAAGTAACCAGTTCAGGCGTCGCCGCAGAGCCGATCGGCGCCTGAAAAATGGGGACCGAAAGGCCAAACCACCGCATAAGGTCATTCTGCATCCTGCTCTCCTGCGCTAACCCCGTTTCACTCTGCCAAGACCTTCTTCGGGCATCATTTCCCAATGGAAACACCACCCGTAGCTGGTTGCAACCGTTCTTGACACCCATCAAGCCACTTGGGGGCAGGTCCAGAACACTATTTCGACTTGCCCCAAGAGTTCCGAATTTCTCGGTCTCCTTTTTGGCTCAGATTACCCCGGCCAAGGGCAAACGTGTTGCGTCACAGCAACCGCTGGGTTTCGGCCGAGAGCCGCGCGACCAGCACCGCCGCTGGTTCGACCTGGTCAATATATTGCACCCCGGTTCCGGCATAAAGACAGCCTGCGCGCACATCGCCCAAAACTCCGCGATCGGGCGGCTCGGCGATCCCCGACTTTACCAAGCCGGGCTCCGCTACCGCTTGCCAAAGCCTGACTGCATGAAGAATGGCAGGTCCGCTTGCCAGACCTGCAGACCCGACGCACTTTCGGTTGCGACACCGGTGTCGGGCGTGGTATCGGCTCCAATGCGCGCGCTTGCCAGGCGACGATCATGCGCCCGCGCCGCCGCACCGAACCGAAGCTGTGCGGCCCCCAGCATATCCCCCAACATCCGCCCCACGGCTTTCGTCGTGTCAAGGTTGGTTCTGGCGTCATTACCGGTTGGTGCAATGATGTTTGTCATCGTCTTATCCTTTCCGCTGTTGGCCCATTTTCGGGTGCATCTATGCCAACGACCATAGTCCGGCAGGGCTGCCGTTGCTTGTGGATCGCCTGTGGGATTGTTGAGCCTTTGCCGGGAAAAGGGTATGATTTTACATGATTCTGGCGTTTCCCCCTTTTCGTCTGGATACCGACCTCGCCGAATTGACCGGCGCGGCTGGTCTGATCGCGCTGGAACCCAAGGCATTCGCGCTGTTGACCCTGCTTGCGGAAAATCATCACCGCGTGATCAGCAAGGATGAGATGATTGCGACCGTCTGGGGCGGGCGTTTCATCTCAGATGACGCGGTTTCGACAGTGCTGAAGCTTGTCCGCAAGGCGCTGAACGATGATGGCATGGTGCAGGCCTATATCCGCACGGTGCGTGGGCGCGGCCACCGTTTCGTGGCGCAGGTTCAGATCGGCACCGAAGCCACCTTGGCTGCGCAGCCCAAAGTCCCACCCGCCATTGATGCAGAGGCCGGACGGGGTGAGAGGCCGACGGTGGCGGTGTTGCCTTTCGCCCGTATTGGCCTGCCAGAACATCTTGCCACGGTTGCCGATGCGATTCCCGCCGAGATCATCTCATCGCTGTCCCGACTGCGCTGGCTGCGGGTGATCGCGCGCGAATCGACGTTCCGCTTTCGTCAGGATGATGTTGACCTTGCCGCCCTGCACAGCCTGCTTGGTGCCGGATTCTGCCTTTCTGGCCGTGTTGAACGGATCGGCACCAATCTTGGCATCAGCGTCGATCTTTCCGACACCCGCAGCGGCAGCCTGATGTGGTCTGAACATATCGAACGTCCGCTTGATGCCATCCACGAAATCCGCAGCCTGATTGTGGCGGCGGTGATCAGCTCCCTTGATCTGCGCATCCCGCTGGCCGAAGCCGAACTGGCCCGCGCCAAACCTGTCGAGCATCTTGACGCCTGGAGCCTCTATCACCTCGGCCTAAGCCATGCGTACCGCTTCAACGGCCATGACAATGCCATAGCGGGTGGCCTCTTTCGCCGCGCGACGACGCTTGACCCCAGCTTTGCCGCCGCCTTCGCCGCGCGTTCGTTCACCAGCTATCAGGACGCCGCGATGGGCTTCACCCCCGACCGGGCGGCGGCAGTTGCGGACGCCAGAGACGCCGCCGAACGCAGCATCGCGCTTGACCCCCTTGACCCTTCGGCCAATTTTGCCATGGGCCGCCTGCAAATCCTGAACCGAGAGCCGGACGATGGCCTGATCTGGCTTGACCGGGCCGTTGACCTTAGCCCGAGCTACGCCAAGGGCCATTATTCCCGCAGCATGATCAATGTCCTAGCCGGCCGCACCGGTGAGACGCGGGCCGGTCTTGATCTTGCCACGACGCTCAGCCCGCTTGATCCGCTGCTCGCCCCGATGCGCGGCCTGCACGGGATATCGTTTGCCATCGACGGCGATTTTGACGGTGCCGCAGAATGGGCCGTGCGCGCCGCCCGCACCAGCAACGCCCATTTCATCACCGTCATGTTTGCCGTGGCCTCCTGCCAACTTGCCGGCCAGACTGCCCGTGCCGTCCATTGGACGGCTGTGCTACGCGACCATCGCCCCGATGCGCGGGCGTCGCATTTCTTCAATGCGCTGCCCTTCGCCGACCCCGCCTTCCGTGCCACCGTGCTTGCTGCATTGAAAGCCGCAGGTCTTCCGGACTGAGCCGCACCTCTGGCAGCGACCGCGCGGGCGTGTAGATTGGTTTAGGCGGAAAGTCCTAAACACGATTGCGACTCGTCCTTGTGTGCCGGCTTTCACAGCAACCTCTTTGGCTCAGATCATCCCGGCCAGTGGAATGTCTGTGCAGCCCTGACCATGGCGGCGGTGGCCGGGCTGTAGGGTCTTCCCGGCACGCTGAGCAGCGAAATCGTGCGGCTGACCTCGGGGTCGATCAAGGGGCGCTGCAGCAGGTCCGGCAAGGTCACCGAGCATTCCGGCATGAAGGCAAAGCCGATCCGCGCCAGCACCATGGCCTGTACCCAATCCTCGCGCTCCGAGCGAAAGCGCGCATAGAGCGTGACATTATGGCTGCGGCAGACCTCCATGACCGTTTCTCGCAGTTCGCATGACAGCCGGTCCACATAGGGTTCACCAGTCAAATCAGCGAGTTTGATTGCGTTCAGATTGGCCAGGCGGTGATCGGGCGGAAAGATGACGACATAACGTTCCTGGTAGAGATCATGGACCGTGAAGTTGCCCCGCGCATCGCCCATCGCATTCAGCACCGCCAGATCAAGATCGGCATTTTCAAGCCGGGTTTTCAAATCTTGGGCGGCGCATTCACTCACCGCGACTTCGACACCGGGATGGTCGGTCTGAAACTTGGCCAGAAAACGCGACAGACGCACCGGCCCGATGGTCGACATCACCCCAAGCCGGATCGGCACGTTGTTCAGCAGGCGGAAATTGTCGGCAAGGTTTCGGGTCGCTTCGGTTTCATGCAGGATGTGCTGCAAATGGGGCAACAGTGACCGGCCAAAATCGCTGAGCAGAATTTTCTTGCCTTCGCGGTGAAACACCGGCGCGCCGAGTTCGGCTTCCAGCGATTTGACCGCCTTAGTCAAGGCAGGTTGCGAAACATTGCACTGCGCCGCCGCCTTGGTGAAATTCAGCAATTTTGCCGCCGCCAACACATACCTTACCTGGAACATCTCCATCGCGGTCCCCTTTTCACGGGTTTGTGATAGGCCAGCTTAGCACGGCATTTCATAACTGCAGGCTATCAATTGATAAGCAGACGCTCGTTCCCTTTAAGTCGGAAGTGCGGTCATTTAGGCGGCAGGAAACCAACGGAAGGAGCCGGAAAATGTCAGTCTATATGGTAGAACGCGACTTAAAGGGGATCAGCATGGCCGATCTCGGCGGCGCACAGCGGGCCGCTATTGGTACCGCCCAGGCGATGACCGCAGAGGGAACCAAAATCAGCTACATCCGCTCGACGTTTACGCCGGAGGATGGACGTTGCATGTGCCTGTTCGATGCGGCTTCGGACGCGGATGTCAGGCGGCTGAACGACACGGCAGGACTACCTTACCACCGTGTTGTTGCCGCACTTGATCTGACACCTTGAGCCGGAGGGCAGGTCGGCGCGTTATGGTCGGTTGACAACAGCGAGGAACTTCGTCCGATGGGCCAAGGACAGCATATTCTGGATGCAATCGGCAACACGCCGCTGGTCGAATTGCGCCGGATCGCGCCCGTCGGCAGCGCCCGGATCGTGGCCAAACTGGAATCGGCCAATCCCACTGGCAGCATGAAGGACCGGCTGGCGCGGATGATCGTGCAGCGGGCGGCGGCATCTGGCCGCTTGCCTCCCGGTGGCACGGTTGTCGAATACACCGCCGGGACCACCGGGATTTCGCTGGCTCTGGTGGCAGGTGCGCTGGGCTACAAAACCCATTTCGCGTTCTCCGATGCATTCAGCGACGAGAAGCGCTTTGCGATGCTGGCTTATGGTGCCACGATCACCGATGTGCCAAGCGACAACAAGAAGATCACCAAAGAGCTGATCCAGGCGATGATTGTCAAGGCCGGTCAGATCAGCCAACAGCCCGGCCATTGGTGGGCCGACCAGTTGAACAACACCGACGGGGCCGATGGTTATGCCGGGCTGGGCGATGAGATCTGGCAACAGACCGCCGGTCAGGTCGATGCGCTGGTGCATGCCGTCAGCACCGCGCATTCGCTGCATGGCATGTGCCGGGCGCTGCGCCGCCACAAACCCGCACTGCCGGTCTATGCGGTGGAGCCTGCCGAGTCTGCGGTACTGTCGGGCCAGGCACCGGGATCGCACAAGATTGAGGGCATCGGCCTCGGCTTCCTGCCGCCGCTCTGGCACCCCGAAGAAGTCACCGAGATTCTGACCGTCTCGACCGAGGACGCCAAGGCCATGGCCCGGCGTCTGGCCCGCGAAGAGGCGATCTTTGCGGGCACCTCGACCGGGGCGAATATCGTGGCGGCGCTGCGCATCGCGGCGCGGCTGGGGCCGGGCAAGTTGGTAGCCACGCTGATCGTCGATTCCGGGTTGCGCTACCTTAGCACCGATGTATTCCGCAGTCCGGCATAGCGAGCGGCAACGCCGGATTTGTGCTAGGCTGCGACAAGGGTTCTGGCCCCGGGCGGAATTTTGGAGGATGGCATGCAGACCAGCGTGATTGACCTGATCGGCAATACCCCCTTGGTTCCGCTGCGCCGCTTGGTACCGCCGGGCCACGCCCGAGTGTTGATCAAGCTGGAATCGGCCAATCCTACCGGCAGCATGAAAGACCGCGCAGCGCTGGCGATCGTCAGCCGCGCGGCGCAAGCTGCGCGGCTGCAGCCCGGCGATACCATTGTCGAATGCACCAGCGGCAGCACGGGAACTTCGCTGGCCAGCGTCGCGGTAGCGCTGGGCTATAAATGCCTGCTGGTGACTTCCGATGCATTCAGCACCGAAAAACTGTCGCATATGCGGGCACTTGGGGCCGACCTGCAAATCCTGCGCAGCGACAACAAGAAGATTACCGTGGAATTGGTGACTGCCCTGATCGAGACATCGCGGCAGCTCAGCCAGCAGCCCGGCCATTTTTTTGCCGATCAGTTCAACAACTCCGATGTGTTGACCGGCTATTCGGCTCTGGGCGATGAGATCTGGACCCAGACCGAAGGGCGCATCGACGCCTATGTACAAGGCGTGGGAACCGGCGGATCGCTCCGCGGCACCGCCGAGGCGCTGCGCCTGCATGATTCGGCAATCCGCGTCGTCGCGGTCGAACCCGCCGAGTCGCCGGTCTTGTCTGGCGGCACACCGGGTGCCAACCTGATCGAAGGCATCGGGATGGGCTATGTCGTGCCACTGTGGAAACCTGGTCTGGCCGATGCGATCATCACTGTCCCGGCCGCCGAAGCCATGGCGATGTCACGCCGATTGGCCCGCGAAGAAGGGTTGTTCGGCGGCGCATCATCTGGCGCGAATGTCGTTGCGGCACTGCGGCTGGCGGAAAGGCTTGGGCCACTGGCAACCATCGTCACGCTTATGTGCGACTCCGGCATCAAGTATCTCAGCACCGAGGTCTATAAGAGCCATTGAGTGCGCGGTGGTTCCCAATCCAAACCGACCTATCTTTGCAAAAGACCGCCCGGACTTCGAGATATTTGGTCGGACGGTCCGCAAGTGGCGGTCACCGGAACACCGAGCCAATGCTGCCAGCAATATCGAGCGCGGGAGCCAGCGGGGGGCCCTGTCGCGAGGTCAGGGCCGTGCGTTTCCGCGCGACCGCTGCCCACAGCGGGCGGCAGAAGGATTCATATGATCGTTACAGGTCGATTGCTTTCAGGTAGCCTGATCCCGCATTCACCGGCACCGGGGCAACTAATGGACAAAAGCGGCAATCGAACCGGCGTCATTCTGATCCTCATCGGCGCATTGCTTTTTGGGCTCATGCCCAGCGCAGCCAGGTTCGCATATGACGATGGTGCGAACGCCCTTTTTGTGATGCTGGGCAGGGCGGGTGTTGGCGTGGCTGTCCTGTTGGTCTTCATTCTTGCAACGCGGCGTTCCCTGAAGGTTAGTGTCACGGCCATGAAGCGAAGCTGGTTGGCTGGCGTTTCCCATATGCTCGCGGCCATCGGCACTTTCTGCTCGATACTATACATCGACATCAGCCTAGCGAGCATCATCTTGTTCATTTATCCACTTCCCGTGGCCATAGCCGCACATTTCAGAGGGGAAACCCCGCTGACGCGGCCCGTCCTGATCTTGATGTTGCTGGCCACTGTCGGCCTGACCTTGGTGCTGGGCGTCGACTTTTCCAGAATTGATCTTCGTGGAGTGGCGCTTGCGGCCCTTGGGATGATGTCGTTTTCGGTCATGATCATTTCCATGGCCGAACTGACCAAAGAAGTCGGCGCGCCGTATTCCAACTTGTACATGACGATTTGGTCGATGCTGATCTTCGCCGTGGTGGCGCTGGCTGGACCACCTACCGGACTGGTTTCCGGGATCGTCCTGCCGCAGAGCATTTCAGGCTGGTTCTTCATCCTGATTGTCGGATTGACGTTTTCGCTGGGCTATCTGTGTTTCTTTGTCAGTGCCAACATGATTGGTGCCGCGCGTGCGTCGCTTCTCAGCACATCAGAGCCTGTCATGATGATCTTTTTTGCCGTGCTGCTCGTCGGTGAAACCTTAAGCCCGCTGCAATGGCTTGGCGTGATCATTGTGATTTCCAGCTTGAGCCTGAGCGAGGCATTCCGACGGTAAAGAAGTTTGCACCTGCGCGCGGTGCCGGCAATGACCGGGCTATCGTCGATGAAACGCAGTCAAGATCCCGCAGGGTCCAAGGTGGATCGCCGATGCGTCGTTCGTGCCCCTGGTGCGACAATCGTCACCATAACCCATCAAACCTGCGACAAGGCTTTGCGAAGCATTCCGAACCGCAGCCGATATTGCGCCGGGGTCAGGGCCACCTTGCGGCGAAACAACCGACCGAAGAAACTCGCATCCTCGTAACCGACTTCGCAGGCTATGGCTTCGACGGATAGGTCGCTTGTCTCCAACATCTGCTTGGCCTCTTCCATGCGCAGCGCATGCACGTAATCCATCGGCGTCAGGCCGGTCGTCTTGGTGAACCGCCGGATGAAAGAGCGTTCTGGCAAATTGGACAGGGCAACCATGGCCGAAACCGGCGCCCCCGCCCGGTAGTTCTCGGCAAGCCAATCCTGACACCGACCAATCACGGTGTCCGGCGACGTGGTGCGCCGCATCAGCGCGGCAAAGGGTTGCTGCCCCATGTCATGCCATTGCAGCATATAGATCTTGGCAACCTGCATCGCTTCGGTCAGCCCCACGAACCGGGCGATCAGCAGAAGGGCAAGATCCTGCCAACTGGAGCCACCGCCCGCCATTACAATCCGCTGCGCCTCGCCGCTCAGAACCAGTGACTTGTCGGCGTGGACCTGCACGCCGGGGTAATGGTTGGTCAAGGTGGCGATGTATCCCCAATGGATCGTTGCCTCGCGCCCGGCCAGAAAACCCGCTTCGCCCAGCAGAACTGCGCCTGAGCAGGCGCTGGCCAACATGGACCCGGACGCATGGCAGCGCCGCAACCAGTCTGCCTCGGGTTGATACAACCCCGCGACGCTTTCGCCGGGGTTCACGAAGAAGTCGGGAATGCAGATGATATCGGGCGGCGGGCAGGAGCCGAAATCGTGGTCAGGGTGCACCCGGATGCCATTGGCTGCCGTCATCACGTCCGTGGTTCGCGCCACGATGTAAGGTTGCATCTTCTGTGACCCTGCCTCGCCCGACACGATGAACGGCCAGTCACGGCCCGGAGAGGAAAAGACGTCGAACATTCCGAAGAGGGCCGAGGCAGTGACCTCAGGCACAGCCAGGATTGCGACGATGATGCGGCCGTTTTCGTCGGGCATGGCAGAAATGACCTCTTTTCAGCATTTTCGACTTTAGCGGATATAGGTGACACCTGCTACCTTTGTCTGAGTGCAACAGGAGGCCGCCATGTCCCATGATCTATTTCGCGCCGAGCTTCGTGGAGATTTGATTGAACCGTCGGACCCGGACTATGACGCGCTACGCGGCGTCTGGAATGCGATGATCGACCGGCGACCCGCCTTGATCGCAAGGTGCCGCAATGCCGCCGACGTTGCTGCAGCGGTTCGCTATGCCAAGGATACGGGCCTCGCGATTGCGGTTCGCAGCGGGGGCCATAATGTGGCGGGCTATGCGGTCTGTGATGGCGGCATGATGATTGACCTTTCGCTGATGAACGGCGTGCGAATATCGCCGGCGCTGGACCAGGCTGTGGTCGAAGGTGGCGCGACCTGGCTTGACGTGGACGCTGCGGCCACGCCTTTCGGTCGGGCCACGCCCGGTGGTTTGATCTCGGCCACCGGGGTTGCTGGTCTGACCTTGGCCGGTGGTATCGGCTGGCTGCGTGGGACGCACGGTCTCAGCTGCGATAGTCTTATGGCGGCGGATGTCGTCACCGCCGACGGGCTGCTGATCCGCGCCAGCGCAGAGGAAAATCCTGATCTGCTGTGGGCCTTGCGCGGCGGCGGCGGCAATTTCGGGGTCGTGGTGTCTTTTGAGTTTCAGCTACATCCGATAGCACCCGAGATGATGTTTTGCGCCCCGGCTTACCCCGAGGAAATGGCCAAGGATATCCTGCCGCTGTGGCGCGACTTCATGGCAGGTGCGCCGGACCAGGTTTCGGGGCTGGCCGAATTCTCGACCATACCAGCAGATCCGGCCTTGCCCGAACACCTTTGGGGATGCCGGGTTCTGGCATTGGCCACCGTATACGATGGCCCTGCAGAGGACGGCGAGCGGATCACCATGCCGTTGCGCCGATTGGCCGAACCGCTGATCGATTTCAGCGGCCGCATGTCCTACAGGGCGCTGCAGACGGCCTATGATGCGCTTTTCCCCAAAGGCCGCGACCGCTGCTACTGGAAATCGACCTACCTCAAGTCCCTTGACGACAGCGTCATAGCCGCCGTCACTGACGGTCTGGCCAGTCGCCCGTCCGAGATGACGTTCGCCTCGATCTGGAAGTTCGGCGGGGCATTTTCGCGTGTGGCCGCTGACGCGACCGCGTTCGGTGACAGATCGATGTCCTATATGCTGAGCCTTGACGCCATTTGGTCCAGCGGATCGCAAGACGCTGCAAATCTAAGCTGGGTGCGTGGCATGTGGCAGGACATGCAGGCACATTCCACCGGGCGGATGTACCTGAATTTCCCCGGTCTGGGCGAGGGCGAGGGGCTGGTGGAACGGGCGTTCGGCGCTGACACTTATGCCCGCCTTCAGACCGTCAAGCGCAAGTTTGATCCGCAAAACCTGTTCCGGCTGAACCAGAATATCGTGCCGGGTCAGGCCAGCCCGACCCGAGCGTGACCGAGCCTGCCTTGACGGGATGGCGCACAAGGGTGCAGAATTCCAGAGAGTGCGGTTGGCGTTGAAGATCGAGAGATCCCGGCTGTTCAGATTGCTGTAGCACCACCAAGAAAGCCACCTCGTTTAAGGGAGGGATTTGAGGTTCATGACACAGTCTGACAAGGGTTTTACCGGATCGATTCCGGCACTTTATGACCGTTACCTGGGGCCGATGCTGTTTGAGCCTTACGCTGCGGATCTCGCCGCGCGGGTCAAGGCGTTTGCGCCAACGGCGGTGCTGGAAACAGCCGCGGGCACAGGCATCGTGACGGCGCGCTTGGCCGAGGTTTTGTCGGATGAGGCCCGGATCATCGCGACCGACCTCAACCAGGCGATGATTGACGTTGCTGCCGCCAAGGTAACTTCGCCAAAGGTCACCTGGCAGGCCTCCGATGCGACCCGGCTGCCATTCGCCGATGCCTCTTTCGACCTGGTCCTCTGCCAGTTCGGCGTGATGTTCTTTCCATCAAAGGTTGATGCCTTCAAAGAGGCCAGACGGGTGCTGAAACCGGGTGGAAAGTTTATGTTCTGTGTGTGGGACAAGATCGAATTCAACCCGATTTCGACAGCGATCTCGGACGCAATTGCCGCGCTCTATCCGGCGGATCCGCCGAATTTTCTCCGTCGGACGCCCTTTGGATACAACGATATCGAAACCATCAGCAATCAACTCGGCGAAGCAGGTTTTGGGACTATCGGTTCAGTTGTTGTGAGGCTTCCTTGCTGCTGTCCTTCGCCCCGCGATGCGGCGTTCGGGCAGTGCCATGGCTCACCGTTGCGCAGCGAAATCGAGGCGCGCGATCCGACCGGGCTAGCAGCGGCAACCGATGCCACCGCTGCTGCATTGGCGGCCCGCTTTGGGGATGGGCCGATCGAAAGCACCATGCAGGCAATCGTTTTCACGGCGGCAGGGTAGTGCCGTGTGCGATCAGGTTGCACGGCTTTCATCGGTTCATTCGTCGCATGTTAGTCCTGTAAGGAAGCACAGATCATGAAACTTTCCCGACGTTCAGTGTTATCAGCTATGTTTGGAACGCTTGCGCTCGTGGCGTTCAATAGCGCCGCTTATGCGGGA
>JANMCI010000274.1:0-3538 GCA_031361245.1 Rhodobacterales bacterium | reverse complement strand
CACCGCCCCGGTCGCCCATATGGCGGCGCTCAATGAAAACACGGTCTGGACGTGGAACGCGATCGGCAAGCGCAAGGGGGCGTGGGCGCTGGACGACGGCGCATCCGAGGCGACGACGGGCTTTCTGCTCAACCACCTCATCAGCGAGCTTTTGCCGGAAAAGGGCGACGGGATGCGCTATTCCAACTCTGATCCGGTGACAGGTCAGGCGGCATGGTTCGACCTGCGCGTCAGGATCGAGAATGTCGGGGCCAAGGACCACGCGGAACCCGCCTTCCCGCCCATCCCCCGTGTCGTGCCACAAGGAACCGAGCGATGACCCAGCTTCCCACCCATACCGAGAAAAAGCGGGGCCTTGTCGTCGACCTTGACACCTGCGTTGGCTGTCAGGCCTGCGTGACGGCCTGCAAGGGCTGGAACGATCAGGGCTACGGCGTGCCCCTGTCGGACCAAAACCCCTACGGGGCCGACCCGTCGGGCACCTTTCTGAACCGGGTTCACAGCTATCAGGTCCAGCCGCCCGAAGGGCCGTCGCAGATCATCAACTTCCCCCGCTCCTGCCTGCACTGCGAGGATGCGCCCTGCGTAACCGTCTGCCCGACCGGGGCGAGCTATAAACGCACCGAGGATGGCATCGTGCTGGTTAACGAGGATGCCTGCATCGGCTGCGGTCTGTGCGCCTGGGCCTGTCCTTACGGCGCGCGCGAGATGGATGCGGATGCGGGGGTGATGAAGAAATGCACCCTGTGCGTCGACCGCATTTACAATGAAAACCTGCCCGAAGAGGACCGCGAGCCCGCCTGCGTGCGGACCTGCCCGACCGGTGCGCGGCATTTCGGCGACTTTGCCGACCCCGACAGCAATGTATCCAAACTGACGCGCGAGCGCGGCGGTTATGACCTGATGCCGATGCTGAAGACCAAGCCCACCAACAAATACCTGCCGCCGCGCAAAAAGGATGCCCCGCAGCAAGCGAGCCTGCTGGCCCCCCTGCTCGACATCAAGGCGACCGGCTTTGCGGGCTGGCTCGACAAAGTGCTGGGAAAGATCTGATGCATCCGGCACCGTCCGTCATCCTGTTCACGGTCCTCAGCGGCATGGGTTTTGGCCTTCTCGCCTTTCTCGGGCTGGGTCTTCACGCGCCGGCTGGCTGGACGGCGTTCTTTCACTGGGGGCTGGGTTATGCCCTCGCTGTCGGTGGCCTTTCGGCCTCGGCCTTTCACCTTGGCAACCCAAAGCGCGCGCTCAAAGCCTTCAGTCAGTGGCAGAGCTCATGGCTCAGCCGCGAGGCATGGACCTCGGTTGCAGCGCTGGTCGTGCTGGCCCCGGTCGCGCTGTCGGACTGGCTGGGCCTCGGCTGGCCGCGCTTGGCCGGGCTGATCGGGGCGGGGCTGTGCGTGGCGACGGTCGGGACGACCTCGATGATCTACGCCCAGCTTGCCTCGATCCCGCGCTGGCACAACTGGACCACGCCCACCCTGTACCTGGCGTTCATGGTCACGGGCGGCGCACTCTTGTCGGGCAATGGCGTGGTGTCGCTGCTGGCGGGCCTTGGCCTCGGGTTTGCCCTGATGGCGGCGTTTCGTGTCGGGGACGGCGCTTTTGGCCGCGCCGCGCAGACCATCGGCACGGCCACCGGCCTTGACCGGATCGGCGAGGCGACGGTGTTTGAACCGCCCCACACCGGGCAGAACTACCTCCTGCGCGAGATGATCCATGTCGTGGCCCGCCGCCACGTCGCCAAATTGCGCGCCATCGCCTTGGGGGCAGGGGTCGTGCTGCCGGTCCTTGCCGTCCTGATCCTGCCGCACCACCCGCTGTCGTTCGCCGTTGCGGCGGCCCTTCACCTGATCGGCGCCCTTGCCGCCCGCTGGCTTTTCTTTGCCGAGGCCGAGCATGTCGTGGGCCTTTACTACGGCAAACGCTGACCCCCTTGTCATCCGCAGACAAAATCCCGGGGGCCGGCCGCCCGCTTGCCGCAGATCAAGGCGCGCCACGGCAAGATTGCCCATGATGCCCGGAATCGCTAGAATCTGCTGAAGGAGAGCCCAATGGACGCAGCCGCCCCCCTCGACACCCCCACAGCCATCGACCCGGTCTGCGGCATGACGGTCAAGATCACCGAGCAAAGCCGCAAGCATGACCACAAGGGTCAGACCTTTCACTTTTGCAGCGAGAAATGCCGCACCCGGTTCAAGGAGGATCCGTATTTCTTTCTGTCCGGCAATGCCAAAAAGCGCGGCAAGCTGGCCGCAGCCGGTGTGATGTACACCTGCCCGATGCACCCCCAGATCATCTCGGACAAGCCCGGCGCCTGCCCGATCTGCGGCATGGCGCTGGAGCCTGTCACCCCCAGCGACGAGCCGTCTGAGGAGCTTAAGGACTTCACGCGCCGGATGCTGATTTCGGCCGCCTGCGCGGTGCCGCTGCTTGCTATCTCGATGGGGCCGGTCCTTGGCGTCAGCATGCATTGGCTGATGCCCTATGGCAATTACGTGCAGGCCGCGCTGGCAACCCCGGTCATCCTGTGGGCTGCGCTGCCGTTCTTTCAGCGGGGGCTGGATTCGGTCAGGAACCGCAGCCCGAACATGTGGACGCTGATATCGCTTGGGGTGGCGGCGGCTTACCTTTACTCGTTGGTCGCCACCTTCCTGCCCGATCTCTTTCCGGCGGCATACCGCGACGAAATGGGGGTCGGCACCTATTTCGAGGCGGCGGCGGTGATCGTGGCGCTGGTGTTTCTGGGGCAGGTGCTGGAGCTTAGGGCCCGCGAGCGCACCGGGGACGCGATCAAGGCGCTGATGAACCTTGCGCCCAAGATGGCGCGCCGGGTGCTGCCGGACGAGGAATATGACGTGCCGCTGGAAAACGTCTGGATGGACGACCTTTTGCGCGTGCGGCCGGGCGATGCCGTGCCGGTCGACGGGGTGGTGGTCGAGGGCCAGTCGTCGGTCGATGAAAGCCTGCTGACGGGCGAGCCTTTGCCGGTGGAAAAGCTGGCTGGCATGGCGGTGACGGGCGGGACGATCAACCGCAACGGCTCGTTCGTGATGCGGGCCGAGCGGGTCGGCGCGGCCACGGTGCTGGCGCAGATCGTGGCCATGGTCAACGTGGCGCGGCGGTCACGGGCGCCCATTCAGGGGCTGGCCGACCGGGTCTCGGCGATCTTTGTGCCGGCGGTGGTTGTGGTGGCGGTGGTGTCCTTTGTGGCATGGCTGACCATCGGGCCCAATCCCGGTTTCCTTTATGCCGTCGCGGCGGCCGTCTCGGTGCTGATCATCGCCTGCCCCTGTGCGCTGGGTCTGGCCACGCCGATCTCGATCACCACGGCCACCGGGCGCGGGGCGCAGGTCGGTGTGCTGGTCAAGGGCGGCGAGGTGCTGGAACGGATGGCCAAGGTCGATACGCTGGTGATCGACAAGACCGGCACCCTGACCATGGGCAAGCCGGTTCTGACCGATGTCGTCGGCGGGGATGAGGTTCTGGCCTTTGCCGCCGCGGTCGAGGCCGGCTCGGCCCATCCGCTGGCCGAGGCGAT
>JANMCI010000263.1:0-7234 GCA_031361245.1 Rhodobacterales bacterium | reverse complement strand
TGCGAAACTCGTTCTGGGGCATCACGCTGCCGTCAGGTCCGGGGGCGAGGATCATGTCGAGCACGCCCGAGGTGTCGCCCGCCGCCGCCCGGCGCTGCATCAGGTCCTTGGCGTAGACATAAAGCTCGGCCCCGGCGGGCGAGTTGAAGGGCATCATGCGAAACTCGTCGGTCGTCATCTTGTCGAGGACATGGGCGGTGAAGTCGGGATCGGTGTTGGCGATCAGCGCGTCGCCTTTCTCGACGAGCCAGGGCAGATCCGCATCGGGAAGACCGACGATGCGGCCCAGCATCCGCATCGGCAACTGGCGGGCAATCTCGCGGGTTGCATCGAAGCTGCCCTTGGCCAGCGCCTGATCAAGTATGTCGGCGCAAAGGTCGCGGATCGTGGCTTCGAATTCGGCGATGACGCCCTTGGAAAAGGCCCGGGCGACCTTGACGCGGGTCTGCATGTGTTCGGGCGGATCGGTTTCCTGGAATGTGCGGCGGGCGAGGTATTCCTCGTAGGTCTGATCCTCCATCCGGATGCCGCGGGCGGAGGAGAGCAGATCGGGCTTGCCGTTCAGCGACAGGATGTCGGCGTGGCGGGTGACGGACCAGAACCCGGCGCCGGCGGACCAGTCGGTCCAGTGCATCGGATCGTCGCGGCGCAGGCGGGCAAAGGTGTTGAGCGGGCCGCCGTTGGCAAAAGTGTCGTGGCTGGTCAGGTCGGCAAAACCGTCGTCGACCGGCGTCCAGATCGTCACTGCGTTCCCCTTGCTGCGCGTCGCTGTTTGTATAATGATGCATCTTATAAATATGTAAAGGGCGAACTTGATGCATATCGCAGTTTTGGTGACCAACACGGACCGCTCAAAGTTTGCGGCGCGCCATCCGGGCGATGGCGCGAAATTCGCCGCGATGATTGCCGCTGTGCGGCCGGATTGGCGGGTGACGGCGTTTGACCTGACGGCGGGCGAGCGGCCAAAGGAGCTGGAGCGGTTTGACGGGGTGATCATCGGGGGCAGTCCGGCCTCGGTCAACGGGCATGAGCCATGGATTGCGGACCTGGAGCCGTTGATCCGGGCCGTGGTGGGGCGGGGGCAGAAGCTGTTCGGCGCGTGTTTCGGCCATCAGGCGATCGCGCGGGCGCTGGGCGGCAGGGTGGCCGACAATCCGGGGGGCTGGGTGCTGGGGGTGACCGACACGCGGATTGACCGGGCCGCGCCGTGGACCCTGGCGGGGCCGATCAGGATGAATGCAGCCCACAGCGAGCAGGTGTTGACCTTGCCGCCGGGCGCAGAGGTTCTGGGGGGCAATGCCGAGTGTCCGGTGGGGTTCTACCGGATCGGGCGGACGGTCTTTGCCACGCAGTATCACCCGGAAATGACGGATGACTTCATGGCGGCGCTGGTCGCGGAATTTGCGCCGAAGATGGCGTCCGGGGTGGCGGCAACGGCGCGCGGATCGCTGGCGGCGCCCGCCGACACGGCACGGTTCGTCGAGATGATCGCGCGGTTTTTCGAGGGATGAGTCGGGGTGAACCCCGACCTACGACAGGGCGGCCAGCAGGTCCATCGCGGTGACCTGATCGAACTGGACATGTCTTTGCATCAGCGCTTCGGCACCGACCGAATCGCGATCGTGGATCAGCCCGGCAATGGCGCGGTGCTCGGCGGCGGATTTGGCGATGGAGCCGGCAAAGCGGTAGCGGGCGCGGTAATAGGCCAGCAGCTTGCGCGCATTGGTCTTGATGAAATCGACGAGAACGTCATTCCCGGCGGCGATGGCCACGGCCTCGTGAAAGCGCAGGTTGCACTGGTAATAGGCGTCCGGTTCGGCGTCGCCTTTCGCAGCGGCATGGGCCTCGCAGGCCGCCACGGTCGCCTCGAGCGCCACAGCGCCCTGTCGGGACAGGCGGCGCGCGGCAAGACCGGCGGCCTGACCCTCCAGCTTGGCATGGACTTCGAGGATGGCAAGGAACTCCTCAAGCGTCGGGCGGAAGATGGTGGCACCCTTGCGCGGCAGGCGGCGGACGAGGCCGACAGCCTCAAGATGCAGGATCGCCTCGCGGACCGGGGTGCGGGAGACGCCATAGGTCGCGACGAGCTCTTGTTCGTCGATCACGTCCCCGGGATTGAGCAGCCCCAGATCGATGCGGTTCAGAAGATATTGGACAAGGCTTGGGCTTGGCGCCGACATTTTGAGGTCCGACTGGTTTGGCGGCAGCTTTGCACGGGGCGGACGCGTTTGTCACGGGGTCTGGATTGCACGGCCTGCATGGCTATGGTGGGGCAAAGCGGGGGACAATGTGGCGATCACTTTGAAGGATGTGGCCCAAAGGGCGGGCGTGTCGCGGGCGGCGGTGTCGCGGACGTTCACCGCCGGGGCGTCGGTGTCGGCGCGGACGCGGGCCATGGTCGAGGTGGCGGCCGCCGAACTGGGCTATAGTCCCAACATGCTGGCGCGCAGCCTGACCACGCGAAAGACCCAGCTTATCGGGCTGATCTCGAACAACTTCCGCAATCCGGTCTTCTTGCAGATCTTTGATCTGTTCACGCGGGGGCTGCAGGAGGCGGGGTTGCGACCGCTGCTGGTAAACCTGACGGACGAGACCGATCCGGCGCGGTCGTTGTCGCTGTTGCGGCAGTATTCAGTGGACGGGGTGATCGTGGCCTCGTCCCATTTGCCGGACGGCTTTGCACTGGCGTTCCGCGAGGCCGGGATGCCGGTGGTGCATGCCTTCGGCCGGGCGACCGGGACTGTGGAGGTGCCGGTGGTGGGCATCGACAATGCCCATGCCGGACAGATGGCGGCGGCGGCGCTGGTGGCGCGGGGCTACCGTCGGATCGGTTTCATGGGCGGGCCGGAGGCGGCCTCGACCACGCAGGACAGGCTGAGGGGATTTCAGAACGAAGCGTCGCGGGCCGGAATCGTCGCCAGCGTCAGTTTTGCGCGGGACTACAGCCACGAGGCGGGCCGGGTCGAGATGGCACGGCTGTTGGCGGAAGGCAGCGCAGAGGCCTATTTCTGCGGCGACGATGTGCTGGCGATCGGGGCGATGGCTGCGGCGCGGGCCGCGGGGCGGTCGGTGCCGGGGGACATCGGGGTGATGGGGCTGAACGACATGGACATCGCAGGGTGGGCCAACATCGAGCTGACCACGATTCACCAGCCCTTCGATGCCATTGCGGCGGGTGCGATCGATCTCATGCGCGCCTGTCTGGCCGACCCGGACCGCGAACCGGAAGCGCGGCTTTATCCCTGTCATCTGGTGGAGCGTGGGACGCTGCGGCCTTTGCCGCAAGACCCGGCTTCTGCCGCCAGACAGGGGCAAAAGCCGGGATAATCCTTGGGCGGACAACGGGTTGGCCGGCCTAACGGAACATAGCCGGCCGCGCGTCCACCCATTCCCCCTGCCGTTTCGCCGACGCCACAGCGGCGTGAATTGCGGCGATGGAGCGCAGGCCGTCCTCGGCCAGCGGAAAGAGTGCTATGGCAGGGTCGGGCTTGCGCCCTTCGCGGGCGGCGGTGATGCCTTCGGCGAGGTCGCGGTAGATGTTGCCAAAGGCGAGCGGCATGCCCTCGGCGTGGCCCACGGTGACGCGGCTGGCGCGGTCTGCCTCGGGCGAGAGGTTGCCTTCGCCGCGTTCGATGACCTGGAGCCGCTGGCCCATGGGCATGTGGTAAAGCTGGTTCGGCTGTTCCTGCGCCCAGCGCAGGCCGCCGGTTTCGCCAAAGACCTGCAACGTCAGGCCGTGCTGGCGGCCGATGGCGACGGACGAGGTCCACAGCCGCCCCACCGTCCCGCCATCCATGCGGAAGTTGACCATCGCGTCATCCTCCAGCACACGGCTTGGCAGGCAGGAAGCGAAATCGGCGGACAGGCGGGCGACCTCTTGGCCGGTGACAAAGCTGGCCATATGGAGCGCATGGATGCCGCAATCGGCGAACTGGGCCGAAACCCCGGCTTGTGCGGGGTCATAGCGCCAGCGCACCCGCGGATTGTCCGCACCTGCGGCATCGGCATGATGGCCATGGGCGAACTCGGCCACCACAAGGCGGACGCGGCCAAGGTCGCCGCGCGCCACCATGGCGCGCATGTGACGCACCAGCGCATAGCCGGTATAGCCGTAGTTCACCGCGCAGATCCGCCCCACGGCGCGGGCGGTTTTCACCAGATCCTCGGCCTCGGCCTCGGTCACGGTCATCGGCTTTTCGCACAGCACATGGAATCCGGCCTCGAGGAAGGCTTTGGAGATTTCGTAATGGGTCGAATTGGGCGTGGCGATGGTGACAAGGTCCACCCGGTCAGGGCGGCCCTGCTCGCCGGCCAGCATCTCGCGCCAGTCGCCATAGCTGCGGTCAGGGGCGAGGCCAAGGCGCTGGCCAAAGTCGCGCCCCGCCCCGGGGTTATGGTCAAGTGCGCCGGCCGCAAAGGTGAAGAGCCCGTCAAGGCCGGCCGCGAGGCGGTGGGCCGGGCCGATCTGGCTGCCTTCGCCGCCGCCGATCATGCCCCAGTTCAGACGTGCCATGTGGTGTCCTTTCAGAATCCGATGGAAGAGAGATACAGGCGATTGGCCCGCGCGTCATCGACCGGAGAGGTCGGGCCGGCCGGGTCGCAGTCCTGCTCGACCGTGCACCATCCTTGGAAATCGGCCTCGACCAGAAGGCGGCGGACGGCGGGAAAATCGACATCGCCCTTGCCCAGATTGCAGAAGATGCCTTGCCCGCAGGCGTCATAGAACCCGGTGCGGCTGGCCACGGCGGCTGCTTTAACAACGGGGTCTATGTCCTTGAAGTGCATGTAGGATATGCGACCCATATGACGGCGCATGAAGGCCGCGGGATCATAGCCCGCATAGGAATGGTGCCCGGTGTCGAAGCAGATCTTCAGCAGGGCCTCGTCGGTTTCGGCCAGAAGCCGCTCCAGCTCCGGCTCGAAGTCGATGAAGCCGGCGGCATGGGCGTGGATGCCGACGGTCAGGCCGTGATCGACGCCAAGCTGCGCGACGCGGCGGATGCGGTCGGTGAAGGCGCGCCATTCGGCGGGGTCCATCTGCTCGGCCTCGGACGCGCGGCCAGCGGTCGGGGCACGGCGCGGCGAGATGCTGTCGATCAGCACCAGATGCTGCGCGCCATGGGCCACCAGCGCCTTGCAGGTCCGGGTTGCGCCGTCCCAGACGTCATCCCATTTCGCGGCGTCGTGAAAGGGGCGGAACACCACGCCGCCGATCAGGGTCAGGTCATTTTCGGCCAGGGCGTCGGCAAGCAGGACCGGGTCCTCGGGCATGAAACCCACGGGGCCAAGCTCGATCCCCTTGTAACCCGCCGCAGCGCAATCGCCGAGAACCTTGCGCCACGATGGATTGCGGGGGTCGTCTGCGAATTCCACACCCCAGGAGCAGGGAGCATTGCCGATACGGATCATGGGTCGATGTCCTTCCAGGTGCCGGACGCCGCCGAGGCGCGGGCGGCGGTGATGATGCGCGCGACGGCAAGTCCGTCGGCAAAGGTCGGCCAGACGGGCTGGCCAGTGGCAATGGCGTGCAGAAAATCGCGCGCCTCGATGATGATCTGGTCGTTGTAGCCGGTGCCGTGGCCGGGACCCTGACTGAAGGGCAGATAATCGGGATGGGCGGGGCCGGCAAGGATCTTGCGAAACCCGCGCTCGGCCTCGGGTCCTTCGGCGCGGTAGAGCCAGACGGCGTTCTGATCCTCCTGGTCAAAGCGGATGGCGCCCTTTGTGCCCGTAATTTCATAGGCATAGCCCATCTTGCGGCCCAATGCGACACGCGAGAACGACAGATGCCCCATGGCGCCGTTGTGAAAGCGGCAGAGAAACTGGCCGATGTCGTCATTGGCGGTGCGGCCGTCGGTGCCGGGGCGGTCCGCGTGAAAGGTGCCGATGTCGGCGGTCAGCCGGGCGATCGGGCCGATCAGGGCAAGTGCGGCGTTTATCATGTGCGGGGCAAGGTCGCCCATCGTGCCATTGGCCTCGCCAAAGTTGCGCCACGAGGCCGGACGGGCGGGGTCGGCGTCGAAATCCTCGGTATGCTCGCCACCAAACCACAGGATCCGGCCCAGCGAGCCGTTTGCCACGAGGTGGCGGGCGAATTGCGAGGCGGGCGTGCGGATGTAGTTGAAGCCGACCATGTTGGCGACCCCGGCGGTTGCGGCCGCTGCCACCATCGCCTCGGCATCCGCAAGGCTTGCCCCGAGCGGCTTTTCGCACAGCACCGGCTTGCCCAGCGCAAAGGCGGCCTCGGCAATCGCGCGATGGGTTTCCTGTGGCGAGGCGATGACCACTGCTTCGACCAGTGGGTCGGCGACCAGAACCCGCCAGTCGCCGGTGGCGCGGGCAAATCCGTAGGCGGCGCGGTAGCTTTCGGCGCTTGCCTGCGAGGTTGCCGCAATCATTTCGAGCCGGGGCCGGAGGGGCGTATTGAAGACCGCGCCCACAGCGGACATGGCGACGGCATGCGCCTTGCCCATGTAGCCGCCACCAATGATTCCGATGCCGATGTCTTGCAAATTGCCGCTCCCGATATGGTTTGCAACCGGTTACAAAAGCAGTATCTTACCATGAGAACCCGGGTCAATCGCGGAATTGGACAAGCGATGCAGCAGCTGTGGCAAAGAATGGCTCTGAACCGCTTTGTCGTTCTTGGACGGGTGGGAATGGACCTTTATGCCGATCCGCCGGGAACGCGGATTGAAGAGGCCGCACGCTTTACGGCAGCGATAGGCGGATCGGCGGGGAATATCGCGGTCGCTTTGGCGCGGCAGGGCGCCGAGGCGCGGCTGGTTGCAAGGGTTTCGCAGGATGCAGTGGGGCGGTATTGCGTCGCGGAACTGACGCGCTATGGGGTGGATTGCCGCCATGTCACCGCCCTTGGCGGCGAGGCGCGCAATTCGCTGGCGATCACGGAGACCCGGGCAGAGGACTGTCAGGTCGTGCTTTACCGCAATGGAGCGGCGGACCTTGGCTTGACGAAGAACGACGCAGAAGAAATTGATTTCGCAGGTGTTTCCGCTCTTGTGGTCACCGGAACGGCCTTGGCGAGCGAGCCGTCCCGCGCGGCCACCCAGCTCGCCATCGCCCGCGCCCGGGCGGCGGGGGCGCTGACGGTGCTGGACGTCGATTACCGCGCCTATTCCTGGCCATCGCGGCAAGAGGCTGCGGAGGTCTGCCTTGGGGCGGCACGGGCCTGCGACATCACCATCGGCAATGACGGCGAATTCGCCCTGCTGGC
>JANMCI010000252.1:0-13491 GCA_031361245.1 Rhodobacterales bacterium | reverse complement strand
CGCGGACGCGGTACTTGCGCAGCCAGCCGGTCGAGGGCAGCTCAAGGCGGCGTTTCAGCTCGCCGTCATTGGTCAAAAGCAGCAGCCCCTCGGAATTGAGGTCGAGCCGGCCCACCGACATGACGCGGGGCAGGTCGGCCGGCAGGTTGTCGAACACCGTCTCGCGGCCCTTTTCGTCGGAGTTCGAGGTGACTAGGCCCTCGGGCTTGTAGTAAAGCCACAACCGGGCGGGTTCGGGTTCGCCCAGAGGCTTGCCCGACACCGTGATCTTGTCGGTGGGTTTCACATTCAGCGCGGGCGAAGTGATGACCTTGCCGTTGACCGTCACTTCGCCGATTTCGATCATCCGCTCGGCCTCGCGCCGCGAAGAGACACCGGCGCGCGACAGGACCTTGGCAATACGCTCGCCCTCATGGGTCTTTGCGGCGGCTTTTTCGGCGGTTTTCGCGGGTGGCTTGGTTTTCTCGGCCATTCGGGGCATCCTCGGGCGCGGGGTGGCCAACCCCGGGGGCTTTCCGCCCCCGGACCCCTGAGGATATTTGAGGACAGATGAAAGAGCAACGCAACTTCCGGTCGTTCATGTCGATCGCGCTGGACGAAGCGCGCGCGGCTGCAGAGCGCGGCGAGGTTCCGGTGGGGGCGGTCGTGGTGCTGGAGGGACGGGTGATCGCGCGCGAGGGCAACCGGACGCGGCAGATGCGGGACCCCACCGCCCATGCCGAGATGCTGGCCATCCGCGCGGCGTGCCGGGTTCTGGCGTCCGAGCGGTTGGTGGGGGCCGATATGTTCGTGACGCTGGAGCCATGCCCGATCTGTGCCGGGGCGATTTCAGCGGCGCGTGTGGCGCGGCTTTACTATGGTGCGTCGGACCCCAAATCCGGGGGGGTCGCGGTTGGGGCCCGGGTCTTTTCGCATCCCCAATGCCATCATGTGCCAGAGGTCTATGACGGGATCGCGGCGACCGAGGCGGAGGCGCTGCTGAAGGGGTTTTTCGAGGGCAGGCGCAGGGCGTGACGCCGTGCCGATCAAATCATGTGTCGGTGACAAAGTTGTGGTGGAATTTTCCGCGATTTCGTGTATGAAGGCGCCACACCGCGCAAAGAGGGAGGCGTGTCATGACAGCATTTGTATCCTGCCATTGTACCAGTGTCCCTGCAGCAGCCAATTTCGCCCGCCTTCCGGCTTAGGCGACTGACGCTTCTTCCAGTCGGACCTGGTCCGGCTTTCCGCCACCGCTGAGGTCCTGATCCGAGCGCATGCCTATGCGTTCGCTCGTTCAGCCATGCAAATTTGATATTTCAAAAGGAACCAGTCCGGCCCATGCGCCGCTGGTCGAGTGCAAAGATGACTGCAGACTTGTCAGCAGAAACAATGCGGCCTGTGGACGCGCTTGACGTGCTGATCGCGCGTCACGGCAGGCTGCGGGTCGTGATGGCCGTGTCGGTTGCGGCGTTGAAGCTACGCCGCGAGCGGGTCGGTTTCGCCCACAGCCTGTCGCCGCATCTGCAGCGCGATATGGGGATTGAGACCGGTTTTGGCCAAAGCACGACGCGCGTGCTCCGCTGATCGCGGCGCGATGAGCGGAACCGAAGCAGGTGTCAAAGGGTGATCGGCTGCAGGACCTGCGGTTCAATCACCTTCACCCCGTTCAGACCGGCAACAAGAACATCCGCAGTCTGCGCCAGTGCCGGGAAGGTCCGGTAATGGCACGGGATCACCCATTTGAAGTTGAAATAGCGCCGCGCTGCATAGGCGGCACGGGACATGTCCATGGTGTAATGGCCGCCGGCCGACAGGATGCCGATGTCGGGCTTGTGGTAATCGCCCATCCAGTCCATGTCGGCCATGATGTCGGTATCGCCTGACAGATAGATCGTGTGCCCCTCGCCCGCGATCATGAACCCCGCCTCGGACCCCACCGGACCGGCCCCTTCAAGCGAGGAGGAATGGCTTGCAGTCACCAGAGTGGCGCGCGCCCCGTTCAGATCGACCGTGCCGCCCTTGTTGTAGCCGATGATGCTGACCCCGTCGCGTGCCGCCAGCGCGCCCATCAGATCATAGATGCCGACCAGCGGGATGGCCAGATCCCTGGCAATTTTCACGCTGTCGCCCACATGGTCGCCATGGCCGTGGGTCACGAGGATATGGGTGGCCCCGGCGATTGCCTCGGCCCGCCGATCCATCGGGAACATCGGGTTGCCGGTGAGCCAGGGGTCGACCAGAAGCACGGCCTTCTCGATCGCGATGCGAAAGCCGGAATGGCCCAGCCATGTGATTTTCATGCCAATCTCCCTGTCGCTTCAAACGAGTTTAGCGTGGCGGAGCCCAAGGGAAACCATCACGCGTTCAGAGCCTCCAGAAAACTGTCGGACTGCGAGACCCAGCCGAGCAAGACCTCGATTGTCAGCAGCGAGGCGTCGTGGTTGGACCGGGAATTGCCGGCACCGATTGGCTCGGCGGTGCAATCCTCGAGGAGAACGCAGGCATAATCGCGGAACATGGCGTCGCGGATGGTGGATTCGACGCAGATCGAGGTGGTGCAGCCGGTGACAATCAAGTGCTTGGCGTTCAGACCCTGCAGAATGGTGTTCAGCGGCGTTTCGAAAAAGCCGCTGAAGCGATGTTTCGGAACAACTATGTCGCCCGGCTGGGGCGTAAGGGCGTCCACGATCCGGGTGCCCCACTGGCCCTCGATCAAGATGCGGGTTTGGGTGCCGTCAGGTGCCGTCACAGTGCTGCCGACCGCCAGTCTTGCATGGCGCTGATGATGCGGCGACTGAGGTGGCCCCATGTCGGACAGATCTGAGCGGTGTTGCATCTGCAGGTAAATGACCGGGATGCCGGCTGCCCGTGCGGCGGACAGCACGCGGGCCGTCGGGACCACGGCGGCCTGAATGGCTGAAATGTCGATGCCGGCGCGATCGAACATGCCGCCTTTTGAGCCGAAGTCGTTTTGCATGTCCACCACCAGAATAGCGGTGTGACCGGGGTCAAATCCGACGGGGGCAGGGCGCGCGGAAATCGTGAGGGGATACGAAGCGAACAATTCTGTTCCTCCCGAAAGATGCCATATCAGCAAAGCTGGCCGCGCCAAAGTCAAGCGGCATTAGCATCCGGCCCCGGAGTGCTTGCACCCAAGCCGAGCCGCGGCTAAACGGGACCCGACATTTGATGGAGACCCCCATGTCCATTGACACCGACACCGCGCGCCGTGTCGCCAAGCTGGCCCGTATCCGGGTTGAGGAGGCTGATCTGCCCAGGCTGGCGGGTCAGCTTAACGGTATTCTGGGCTTCATGGAGCAATTGAACGAGGTCGATGTCGAGGGGATTGAGCCGATGGTGTCGGTCACGCCGATGCGGTTGAAACGCCGGGCCGATGTGGTGACGGATGGCAACATTCAGGCGCAGATTCTCAAGAACGCACCCGATGCCCGCGAAGGCTTTTTCGCCGTGCCGAAGGTGGTCGAATGAACCCCAATGAGATGACGATTGCGGCAGCGCGGGATGCGCTGCGCAAGGGCGAGTTGAGCGCCGTCGATCTGACCATGGCCTGCATGGTGGCGATGGATGCGGGCGACGATCTGAATGCCTTTGTCCACAAGACGCCCGACATCGCGCTGGATCAGGCGCGGTCGGCGGATGCGCGCATTGCGGCGGGCGACGCGTCGGCGATGTGCGGTATCCCCTTGGGGATCAAGGATTTGTTCTGCACCAAGGGCGTGCCAAGTCAGGCGGCCTCCAACATTCTGAAAGGCTTCAGGCCGGAATACGAAAGCACGGTCACGACCCAGTTGTTTGCGGCGGGTGCCGTGATGCTGGGCAAGCTGAACATGGACGAGTTTGCCATGGGCTCCAGCAATGAAACCTCGTGCTATGGCAATGTGGTCAACCCGTGGAAGGTGGACGCGCGGCAGTTGACGCCGGGCGGGTCCTCTGGCGGGTCGGCGGCGGCAGTGGCGTCGGATATGTGTCTGGCGGCGACGGGAACCGACACCGGCGGCTCGATCCGGCAGCCTGCGGCCTTCACCGGGATTGTCGGCATCAAGCCGACCTACGGGCGGGTATCGCGCTGGGGTGTGATTGCCTTTGCCTCGAGCCTTGATCAGGCCGGGCCGATGACGAAATCGGTGCGGGATGCGGCGATCATGCTGGGGGCGATGTGTGGGCATGACCCCAAGGATTCGACCAGCGCCGATCTGGCCGTGCCGGATTTCGAGGCGGCGCTGACCGGTGACATCCGGGGCAAACGCATCGGGATACCCTGCGAATACCGCATGGACGGGATGCCCGCCGAGATCGAGGCGCTGTGGCAACAGGGCATCGCCATGATGAAGGATGCCGGGGCCGAGATCGTCGATATCTCGCTGCCGCATACCAAATACGCGCTGCCCGCCTATTATGTGATCGCGCCGGCCGAGGCGTCGAGCAACCTCGCCCGCTATGACGGGGTGCGCTATGGCCACCGCGCCAAGTTGAGCGCCGGCGACGGGATCACTGAGATGTACGAAAAGACCCGGGCCGAAGGGTTCGGGCCGGAAGTGCAGCGCCGGATCATGGTGGGAACCTATGTGCTGTCGGCGGGGTTCTATGACGCCTATTACAACCGCGCCCGCAAGGTCCGCGCCCTGATCAAGCGCGATTTCGAACTGGCTTTCGCCGCCGGGATCGACGCGATTCTGACGCCGGCCACGCCCTCTAGCGCCTTTGGTTTGGGCGAGATGGCCGATGCCGACCCGGTCGAGATGTATCTCAATGACGTGTTCACCGTCACGGTCAACCTTGCCGGGCTGCCCGGGATATCGGTTCCGGTGGGCTTGGACAAAAAGGGGTTGCCGCTGGGACTTCAGCTGATCGGACGGCCATGGGAAGAGGGCGCTTTGCTCAATCACGCTTACGTTTTGGAACGTGCGGCGGGCTTTGTGGCCAAGGCGGCGAAATGGTGGTAGAGAGCGTGTCGAAAAAGCGGTCAGCGCGGTTGGCGGCAGAAAAAGACGATTGGGGCAAATGACGATGCGAGCACCTGTTCTGGTGATGGTGATATGTGGCCTGACGGCCTGCGGGCCCATCGTGCCTGAGTCCGGACCCGGTCCGGGCTTTCAGGATTACAACAGCTATCTGCGCGACCGCGAGGCAAATCCCTATGCCACCGCGCCCGTGGCCCCGGTGGGCCCGACCGCGCAGGCCCCGGGTGCGTTTTCGACCGACATCGCCGCTTCCGCAATTGCCGAAGCGGAGGCGGGCACCACCACGGCTCCGCCTTTGGACCCGATGGCGCTGGGTGACAGGGAGCGGGGCAACGCGCCTGCCGGGATCGAGGAAACCACGGCGGAAATGGGATTTGTGACCGGCGGCGTGTCGGATGAGCAGGACTTTCAGGCCGTGAAGGGCCGTGAATCCATCGAAAGCGACAAGGCGAGGATCGAGGCGAACCGGGCGCAATATGTGGTGATCCAGCCGGGTGCCTTGCCGACGCGGCCGGGCGACACCGGACCAAACATTGCCGAATATGCGATTGCGACCACCAATCCGGTTGGTGTGCCGCTGTATGACCGGCCCTCGTTCTATCTCGTCAATGTCAAGGCGGCCTGCTCGAAATACACCTCGTCCGATCTGGCGCAGCAGGCGTTTCTGGCGATGGGCGGTCCGCAGTCCGACCGCAAGGGGCTGGACCCCGATGGCGACGGTTTTGCCTGTGACTGGGACCCGCGTCCCTTCCGTGCCGCGCTGCAGTGACAGGATCGGGGCAGTGAACCGCTGGCCCTCGCCCAACCATGGCGAGCGGCGGGGCGGGGTGCAGCCCACGCTGATCGTGCTGCACTATACCGGGATGCCCACCTGTGCCGAGGCGCGGGCTCGGCTGTGCGATCCGGCGGCCGAGGTGTCGGCGCATTGGCTGATTTCGGAGGCGGGAGAGGCCGAGGCGCTGATCCCGGAGCATCTGCGCGCATGGCATGCCGGGGCAGGGGAGTGGCGGGGCAGGGGCGATGTGAACTCGCGGTCCATCGGCGTCGAACTGGCCAATCCCGGCGACCGGCCTTTCCCGGAGGCGCAGATGGCGGCATTGGAGCACCTGCTGCCCGAGGTCATGGCGCGGTGGCACATCCCGGCGCAGGGCGTCATCGCCCATTCCGACATGGCCCCCAGCCGCAAGGGCGATCCGGGGCGGCGGTTTGACTGGCTGAGGCTGGCAAGGCTGGGGCTGGCGGTTTGGCCAGAGCCGGGCGAGCCGGGGGATTTCCGGGCCGACCTCACGGCGTTTGGCTATCCCGACGCGCCGGAACCCGACCTTTTGGCGGCGTTTCGCCTGCGGTTCCGGCCTTGGGGAACCGGACCTGTGGGCGAGGCTGACGCTGCGCTGGCGGCGGGTCTGCGGCGGTTTTCGATTTGAGCGGGGGCTGAGGGTGCAGCGCAATCTGGTCGCAGGGCTACTCGCGCTGGCCACGCTTTTCGTCGGATTTCTGTATCTGATGGGCTGGTCGGCGGCGGCAGCGGACAGGCCGCGCATTCTGGCCATGGCCCGGATGGTGACCGGGCTTTTGGTGGTCTGGATCTGGATCGGCGGCGGGGTGATGCGCGTGTACCGCCGCAGCATGGCGGCGTGGATTCAAGACATCCCCCTGAAATGGCAGGTGAAATTCGTGCTGCTCGCCACGTTTCTTGCCTGTGTAGAAGAGGCGGTGACGGTTGCGATGACCAATCTGGCACCGCTGTTCGGCGTCCGGATCGGTGCGGCCTATATCACCGCCTCGACCAACTATCTGGATGTGATCGCCTTTCATTCGGTGGTGGTGTTCATCCCCTTTTTCATTGCTCTGGCGCTCCTCCTGACGCGGTGGGCGCTGTCGCCTTTTGCGGTGTTCCTGAGTTTTGGCGTGGTTGGCACGGGGGGCTGAGGCGGTCTTTGCCGGCAGTCCTGTCGCGCTGATCGGGTTTCCGCTTTGGCTCTTTGTCTATGGGCTGATGGTCTGGCTGCCGGCGTATTGTGTGCCCGAAAATCGCGGGGCGCGGGTGGCGGGCCCTGTCGTGCTGTTGGGCCTGCCCGTGCTGACAATGGTGCTGGCGCTGCCGATGATTGCGCCGGTGGTCTATGTCATCGCGGTCGTGCTGGGCCATCCGGCGATCGACTTTGTGCCCTGACGGGCGGACCCATCAGGACATCGTGTCGAGGCGGGCATAGCTTGCCTCCATCCCGCCCGTCATGCCGGTGGCCATCATCGCGCTGCGGGTGGCGAGGTCGGGGACGCGCATCCGCAGCACCATGTGGGTGCCTTGGCCTGCGCGGGCGAAGGTTGTGATTAAATGGCTGTCGGGCGTGGGGTCGGGCAGGTGCATCCGTTCGACATGCTCGATCCGCGAATGGGGGGTGAGGGCCAGATATTCCCCGGTCAGATGGAACCCTTGGTCGCCATTGGACCAGGCATAATGGATGCGCCCGCCGGGCACAGCTTCGCTGATGCAGATGGGCATGGTCCAGCCATCGGGGCCGAGGAGCCACTGGCGGATCAGGTCCGGCTCGGTGTGGGCGCGCCAGACTTCGGCAGGGGCGGCCTTGAAGTTGCGGGTGACCACGATGTCGGTGTCGCCTTCCAAAGCGACGGTGAGGGGGGGCATCTCAATGTCCTTTCGGGGGGAGATTGGCCAGAAGGTCGTCCAGCCGGCCATAATTCGCCGCCATCGCCCGGCGTAGATCAGAAAGCCAGGTTTCAAGGGCGGTCAGACCCTGCGGCGCAAGGCGGCAGGGTCGGCGGGTGCCGTCCACGCGGCGCAGGATCAGGCCGGCGTTTTCCAGCACCTTGAGGTGTTGCGAGATCGCGGGCTGGCTGATCGCGAAGGGGGCGGCAAGGTCGTTCACCGTGGCCTCGCCCAACGCCAGCCGGGCCAGAATGGCGCGGCGGGTCGGGTCGGAGAGGGCGAGGAAGCTGGTGTCGAGCAAGATCAGTGATTCCTTATATAAGTAATACATTATACATTGGGGCGACCCAGGTCAACCCCGTGTCGGCACGACTTGTCAGGCGCGGCGCATCGGGATGGTCAGGCAGCTGGTGCCAGTCAGGACGGCCAAGGCGCGCGGCGCCATCAGGGCCTGCAGATCGGGGTGATCGGTCCGCAGGCCGCCGGTATAGGCGCCGAAGGCAGGCATGATGACCCGGGTGCTGTCGATCAGGAAACACGGGGCAGCACGGCCGGGCAGGCTGGCCTTGGGATGGTAGTGCCCGGATATTTCCGGCGTCTGGCCGGTCGCGATGTGGCGAAAGGCGAGGCCGTCCAGCACAAATTCAGCCCGGTGGCTGCCGCCAAGCTCGACCGGGCCCGCGTCATGGTTGCCTTCGAGCCAGGTCCAGGCCCGGCCCGCCATGAGGCGGGTCAGCCATAGACGATCATCCTCGGGGATGTGGTCGGCGGCGGTCAGATCGTCGAAACTGTCACCAAGGCACAGGACATGGGCGGGGGAGGTCGCCTCGATATCCTGATCGAGCTTTTGCAGGGTCGCGCGGTTCTCATAGGGCGGAAGGAGCGAGCCGCCGCGCCGGGCCAGCCGCTCTGCCTTGCCGAAATGGAGGTCGGACACGATCAGGAGGCGCTGGTCGGGCCAGTGAAGACCGCCGGAGGGCAGGGCGACCAGTTGGGCCGGGCCGAGGGTGAAGCTGTAGCTGCGCATGGGAGCCGTTTGGCCCAGTTGCGCGCGGTTATCAAGCGGAGCGCCTGCGGCGCATCATCTTTATCTCGCCTCTGGCCTGCGGCCAACCGGCTCGGGTGCGGCACACATGCGGTCGGACCGGGGAGCAGGGATCATTCGAGGCCCGCGTCGCGCAAAAGCTGACGGGCGGCGTCCTCGGCGATGCGGTCGCGGGCGGCGCCATGGACCGGGACTTTGCTGGGCTCAAAGAAGAGGGGGGCGGCGAGGGGGGTGACATGGGAGAGGCGGATGAGGTCGATGCGGGGGCCGATGCGGGTGAGCAGTTCCTCGACCCGGGCGAAATCGACGAGGCCGCGCATCGCCTCCTCATGGGTGATCTGGAGAAGAAGATGGCCGGGGTCGTAGCGGCGCAGCGTGTCGTAGAGGATGTCGGAGGAGAAGGTGGCCTGACGGCCCGATTTGCGGCGGCCCTGATTGGCGCGCTCGATCAGGCCCGCGATGATGGCGACGTTGCGGAAGGAGCGCTTCATCACGGCATTGCCGCCAAGCCAGGTTTCGACGCCGTCTTTGAGGGTGGAGAGGTCGAAGAGGGGGGCGGCGTCGGTGACGGGTTCGAGGCCCCAGATCATCGTGGCATAGTCGGTGGCGACAAAGCCCAAGGGAGCGAGGGCCTGCTCCTCCATCGCCTTGGTGATCAGAAGGCCAAGGGTCTGCTGCGCGTTGCGGCCGGCAAATCCGTAGATGACGAGGTGTTCGTGGCCGTCCTGCGGAAAGGATTCGAGGAGCAGGCGGTCGGGTTGGGGCAGGCGGGAGAGGGTGCGCTGCAGCTCCAGCCACTGGGCGGTGTGGGCGGGCAGGTCAGGCCAGTCGGGCTTTTGGAAGCTGCGCAGGATGCGGTGGGAAAGCTGGGTCGAGGTGGCGAATTTGGTGCCGGAGAAGACGGCGACACGGGGGGTGCGACCGGGGGCGCGGGAGACCTCGACGGTCATTTCCCGGAGCCCGTCGAAGCGGACGATCTCGCCGCCGATTAGGAAGGTGTCGCCGGGGGTGAGGGAGGCTGCGAAATATTCCTCGATTTCCCCCAGAAGTGCTGCGCGACCGCGCAGGCGCACTTTCAGGGTTTCGATGTCGATGATGGTGCCGAGGTTCTGGCGGATGAGGGAGGCGGCGCGGGGGTCGCGGAGGGTCCATTTCCCCTCGCGGATCATCAGGCGCTGCCAGCGGTCATAGGCGCGCAGCGCATAGCCGCCGGTCGCCACGAAATCGAGGCAGGCGTCGAAGTCGGGGCGGGCAAGGGTGGCGTAGGGGCCGGCGGTGGTGACTTCGTTGTAAAGGTCGGTGGCGTCGAAAGGGCCGGCGCAGGCGGTGGCGAGGATATGCTGGCAAAGCACGTCACGCGGGCCGGGGCCACGGGGGTCGCCGTCGAGATCGTGGTCGCGGACGGCCTCGAGCGCGGCCTGGCATTCGACGACCTCGAAGCGGTTGGCGGGGACGAGGAGGGCTTTGGAGGGGGCGTTGTAGCGGTGATTGGCGCGGCCGATGCGCTGGACGAGGCGTTTGACATTCTTGGGCGCGCCGACCTGGATCACGAGATCGACATCGCCCCAGTCTATCCCCAGATCGAGCGAGCCGGTGCAGACCACGGCGCGCAGGGCGCCTGCGACCATTGCGGCCTCGACACGCTCGCGCTGTTCGCGGGAGAGGGAGCCGTGATGGATGCCGATGGGCAGGCTCTCGTCATTGGCGAGCCAGAGGTTGTGAAAGAAGATCTCGGCCTGAGCGCGGGTGTTGTGGAAAATCAGGGTGATCTTGTGGCGTTTGATTTCCGCAAGGATCGCGGGGATGGCGTATTTGCCGCCGCCGCCGCTCCACGGTGGGGGTTCGCGGGTGACGAGCATCGAGATGTCTGGGTCGGGGCCGGGATCGGCCAACAGGATTTCGGTTGCGGGGCCAAGGAAGCGGGCGAGGGCGGGGGGGTCTTCGACTGTGGCGGACAGGCCGATGCGGCGCAGGGTGGGGGCGAGGGTGGTGAGGCGGGCAAGTTGCAGCATCAACTGGTCGCCGCGCTTGCTTTCGGCGAGGGCGTGGATTTCGTCCACGATGACGCGCTGCAGGCCTGCGAAGATGCGGGGGGCGTCTTCGTAGGTCAGAAGGAGGGCGAGGCTTTCGGGGGTGGTGAGAAGAATGTGCGGCGGGTCGGCGCGTTGGCGGCGGCGCTGGGTATAGGTGGTGTCGCCGGTGCGGTCCTCGATCCGGATGGGCAGGCCCGCGCCCTCGACCGGGCGGCGGAGGTTGCGGCGGATGTCGGCGGTCAGCGCCTTGAGGGGGGAGATGTAGAGGGTGTGCAGGCCCTGGGTTGGCTGGGCGAGTTCGGCGAGGGAGGGCAGGAACCCGGCGAGGGTCTTGCCGCCGCCGGTGGGGGCGATGAGGAGGGTGGAGGGGTTGCGGGCCCGCTGCAGCATCTCGGTCTGGTGGGGGTGGAGGGTCCAGCCTTGGCTGTCGAACCAGTCGGTAAGGGGGGCGGGAAGGTGCATGGCGGAAGGATAGGGGATTTGGGGGCGGAGGAAAGGGGGCGGGGCGTCCGGATCTGGACGTTTTTCAGAAGTGTGGAAAATCAATAGCTTGGATTCTGAAAATTTACCAGGCGTTAGGGATTGGCCGCAATGGGACTGAGCGGGTCCAGGGAAATGCGCCACGCTGTCCGCTTGTCGCGGGATCAGCTGCAATCGCTGAATTGAGATGCGCGGCACTTTTGGGCGCGGCGTTCCGCCTCTGATCTGTCGGCCAATTCCAATGGCGCGGCAAGGATGTCGCGGCCTTTGCTGGCCCGGCCATAGCCTCCCTCGCTGGCTAGCATGTGCCACATCAGGGCCTTGACCCGGTCGGCAGCGACGCCGGTGGCTGTGCGATTGCGTCGATATTTGGCGACCGGTGCCGGGGGGCGGTTGCGGCTTTATCGTGCCGGGGCTATGGGATGGCCAAAGTCCGGAGTAAGCCATGCCCCAGTTTCTGAACAGTCGGGATGCCGATTTTGACAACCGTTTCGCGGCCCTTCTGGGCATGAAGCGGGAAGAGGCGGAAGATGTCGATCAGGCAGTGGCAGGGATCATTGCCGAGGTCAGGGCGCGCGGTGATGCGGCGCTGGTGGATCTGACCCGGCGGTATGACCGCTTTGAGGTGACGTCGCAGACCCTTGCCTTTTCGCCGGCCGAAATCGAGGCGGAATGTCAGAAGGTTTCGTCCGAGGACCGGGCGGCGCTGGAACTGGCGGCGGCGCGGATCAGGGCCTATCACGCGCAGCAAAGGCCCGAGGACAAGTCCTGGGTCGATGAGGCCGGGGCCACATTGGGCTGGCGCTGGACACCGGTTTCGGCGGCGGGGCTTTATGTGCCGGGGGGGCTGGCCTCTTACCCGTCGTCGGTGCTGATGAATGCCATTCCGGCGAAAGTGGCCGGGGTCGAGCGGTTGGTGATCTGCTGTCCGACACCGGGAGGGGTGGTCAATCCCCTTGTCCTGCTGGCGGCGCGGATCGCGGGGGTGGACACCATCTACCGTATCGGCGGGGCGCAGGCCATCGCGGCCATGGCTTACGGCACAGCCACCATTGCGCCGGTCGACAAGATCACCGGGCCGGGCAATGCCTTTGTCGCGGCGGCCAAGCGACGGGTCTTTGGCCGGGTCGGCATCGACATGATCGCTGGGCCATCGGAAATTCTGGTGATCGCCGACCGCGACAACGACCCCGACTGGATTGCACTGGACCTGCTGTCGCAGGCCGAGCATGACGAAAGCGCGCAGGCCATCCTGATCACCGATGACGCGGCCTTTGGCCGTGCCGTGGCGGCGGCGGTCGACAAGCGCCTTGAAACGCTGGAGCGGCGGGCGATTGCGGGCGCATCCTGGGCCCAGAACGGTGCGGTGATCGTGGTGGAGACGCTGGATCAGGCGGCGGACCTGTCGAACCGGATCGCGCCTGAGCATCTGGAACTGTGCGTGGCCGAGCCGGAAGTCCTGAGCCAGAAGATCCGGCATGCCGGAGCGATCTTTCTGGGGGCGTGGACACCGGAGGCGATTGGCGATTACGTGGGCGGGCCGAACCATGTGCTGCCTACGGCCCGTTCGGCGCGGTTTTCAAGCGGGTTGAGTGTCATGGATTTCGTCAAGCGCACCACCATCGCCCGGATGACGCCCGAGGCATTGGCCGCCATCGGCCCTGCGGCAGAGCGGCTGGCAAGGTCGGAAAGCCTGCAGGCGCACGGTCTGTCGGTTCGCGTTCGGCTGGATGCGTTGAACGGAGACCGGGCATGACCAATCGTCTCAGCGCCATCGACATCGACGACCGCGGGCTGGTTCAGCCGACACCCGAGATGGATCAGGAACGCAAGGTCGCGATTTTTGACCTGCTGGAGGACAACTTCTTTGCCATTCCGCGCGCTGCAGAGTTTCCCGGTCCCTACAAGCTGCTTCTGGCGCTGCGTGAAGGACGGCTGGTCTTTGCCGTCTCGACCGAGGCGGGCCAGAAAGTGGCGGAATTCCACCTGTCGCTCGGCCCCTTCCGGCAGGTGGTCAAAGACTATTTCCAGATATGCGAAAGCTATTTCGAGGCGGTTCGCCTTTTGCCGCCTGCCCGTATCGAAGCCATCGACATGGCACGGCGCGGCATTCACAACGAAGGGGCGCGGGTGCTGGAAGAGCGGCTGGAAGGCAAGGCGGTGGTGGACGCCGCCACGGCGCGCAGGCTTTTTACCCTGATCTGCGTGATGCAATGGGCGTAGCGATGGATTTTCCGCAATCCGTGCTGTTTTGCTGCGATCACAACGCCGTCCGCTCGCCCATGGCGGAGGCCTTGATGA
>JANMCI010000183.1:0-24031 GCA_031361245.1 Rhodobacterales bacterium | reverse complement strand
GCTCCACCGGATCAAGCAGCAGCTCGACCCGATCGTCCGCGCTGGCCGCCGACGCGGCCTTCGCCAAGGTTGCCGGCAGATGGCCCGGCAAGCCATGGGTCCGGTGCGGGCCGGCGGTTGCGATCGGGTCTGATGCGGCAGCGACGGCCTGCTCGAATTCGGGTTTTCCGGGGACAAGGTTCGGCATGGCAAACTCCGGCATTGGCTTCGTCGCCAAAACGGACTTGCGTGCTGAAACGGCCTGTGCCTCAACGGCTCCCGCTTTCTCGCTGTGGGTGACAGGACGAGCACGGGCAGGAAGGGCCGATTGTGATGCCAGCGCATCGGGTACGATTTCCGCAACACCGGGCCGCGCCTTTGTCCGCTCCGGAGGATCGGCACGCCCAGAGCGGGGAGCAGCGTTTGTCTGGAAGATCGCCGGAACATATTCGGCTGGCGGACCGTCGGCATGGTCACCTGAAACGGAAGCTGCCGCATGTCTTGGCCCTGTCAAATCGCCCGCCGCCCGCGCTTCAATTGCCGGCACTCCGTCCGGTCGGGAGCCGCTGGCCCCCTGAGTTCTGACCGGGCTTTCATCTTGGCCGCCTTGCCGATCCGAATAGGGCCGGCGCATCCTCGTCCCAGTCGGCGCGAGAATTTCGTGAACATCCCGTGGCTGCACCCTCGGACTCTCGTGCGGCTGGGTATTCGCGACGAGGGTACTCGCAGTGACCGCATCCACACTGTTCGGACCCGACGGCAGAGGCGCGGGTCGGGCAGTTTGATCCGGTTTTGTCGCCCCCCCACTGACCCGGTCGCGCACTTGCGAAAGCTGGTCCCCGGCTTTCAGTCTCGCAGACCGATCCCGCAGGCCCAAACCCGCCACCGCCGGCCGAAACAGTACTGCCTCGTCGGCACTTTGCGGAACAGTGCCCGGCCGCGACGGGCCAACGGCCGTGGAACCGGTTCGAAGGGGTTCGTTGTGCAGCAAACCGGTTCCGGCGTAGGGAAGCTCAGGGGAAAGCGGAGGAAATGAACTCGAAGGCTTTTGCGAGTTGGCGGGTGGGACGATCACAGAGTCCTCCGTCGGATCAGCCATAGCCGCATTCGCTACGGGTTTAACCGACGGCAACTTGCGCCATTCAGCGGCGGCCTCTGCGCCCAAGAAAGCCGAAACTCGTGCCGTATCTTGGTCGACGACGCCCGAAAGGACGGGGATCCCACGGTTTGTCTCCTCGACTTGATGGTGAACGGCCCGGCTCGTTGCGGGGTCGGCCGCAGCGCCCCCCACTTTGCCGAACGCCGCGTCTGTGGCCACCGATGGCACTGCGTATTTGGGTCCGCGCGCACCGAATGGAGAGTAGGGCAACTTCATCGTGACCGAATTTTCTTGGGATTCAGAAGGAGATCCCTGGGCGGAACTTGACTGCCCCGTGTTACGCCCGGACACTGGGAAGGTAGGCAATGGCAGCTCGGGAAGGGAAACTCTTCCGAGCGGTGGGGCGAGCAGGTCGGACTTCTCGGTCGTCGGTGACGCACTCGCAGGCCGGGTAGGGGACAATGCCAACGGTCCTTTGCGATATCCCGCGACTTCAGAGGTCGTCGCCGTTCCGGCTTCGAGCGATGCCCTTTCGGAGAGATCCGGAAGCTCAGCACTTACAGTTTGACCCGAGGGCACGCCGGCAATGTCATCTTCATATCCTCTCTGCGCCAAAGCATCATTCGGAGCCAAATGGTTTTGCGTCTCCTTCCCGGCGAGATGCCAGGACAACCGATAACTGGCGATCGAGCTATTCGCTGGCAACCGAGGCACAGCAGGCTGGCGCAATGCCATCTCGCCATTGTCCAGTGGTGCCAGCGACGCGGTGATGCGCTCGGAGCCCCCGACGAACTTGAGGGTCGGCTTGTCGATGTCCCGCAGCACCTGATCTTGGCCCGCAATTGCGGCGTTTTCGGACCGGCTTGATTGGTGTGCATCGACAGTTCGGGAGAGAATAGGTTTGAACTGCCTTGAATCTTGGACCTGAACATCAAAGGATTCGAAGCCGTGATGCGATGGCCCAGACTGGTTTGCGAACTCTGGTGCAAAAGTGACTTCGCGTGCCAGGGTGCGTTTTTCCCTTTGGGGCGAGGCGCTTCGATCAGAATTGATTGGACCCAAGTCGCTTGCGGCCGCGGCCTCAGGCTTGAGCGTCTGATCTGGTCGAACAAGACCCATTTGCGCCTTCAATTCCGGTTTGTGGGGAACGCCGGAGTCTGACGGGTGGATTTCTGGATCTGTCGCACCTTCAGCATTCGCCTCAGCGGCGTCTTTTCCCGTCATAAGCGTCATTGGTGCCATGGCGAATGGTAGGCCGGACAGGTTTGGGCCGGCCGATGATCGAGCAGTTGGAGTAGTGGAGCCATCCAGCTCAAAATCAGCCGCCAGAGATTTTTCAGCACTGAGCGGTGTCACATCCTGATCGTCGGAATCCTGCGTTTTCGATCCCGCTATAGCCAAATTCAGTACTGCCGCCGGAGGATCGGTCTCAGCGGTTCCCAAGGGCTGTACCGCTGCCATTGATTTCGTCTCAGCATCTCGGTCGAGTAAGAAAACTTCTGACAGAGCCGAACTTTGCGTTCCACCCTCGACGTTGGATGCTTGATTGGCTTGAGGGGGCGCTTCAGCCTCTGGCAGCTCAGCCTGGCAACCACGAGGGGCCGAGTCGACCCGCACAAAAGGGTCCTGAGCCCGAGGATTCGGCGCCAATTCGACTATTCCGATCAGCTCTGCTGAATGGTCGGTGACCGATTCGGAGCGCCCTTCTCTCGCGAGGCGGCCGCGGGTTTCATCCAATTCGATGGGAGAAATCTCGGTCTCCGCAGCTACATCAAGCTTGGCAACTTCGGTAGCGCTGTCATGTTTGGGAGTGATCACCACTGCCGGTTCATGTGCCTGCGTCGCATGGCTGATTTTGCGGACATCCATCTCGAATGTCGCGACGATGTGTGGCTCTTCGGTTGGAGTTCGACTGTCCAAAACGTCAATGTCTGCTTCGTCCGGAAGAAAGCCGTTGATACCTGCCAAAAGAATTTGCCGAGACGTCGAGGGCGGGGTGAGCGTGTCTGGAGCCGCGTCCTGCATGCGATCCCGGTCATCGGCGTCTATCACCTCAGCGAAGCCGGTATTGGCGAGTTCGGCTGCACACTCCTCTGCGGAGTGGGCGGCGGTCGTTCCTTTCGGCGCGTTCGCGCCAGAGATGTTCAAAGCAATCATGTGTTCCGACTTCTGCCGTGCTGGTCGGATCATTGCGGCAAATCGTTACCACCTGTTTACCGCTGAAGCAGATAGTCAGGAAAATCCGTCGCAAAGGGAGAATCCTGTGCAACCAGATACAACGTCCAACGTGCCGGGCATCAAGGGCGGCCAGACTGATGCCAGTCGACGGGATCAGTTGTTGGCAAAGGCGAAATCGCTCGAGGCTGCGTTTCTGTCGGAAATGCTGTCCCATGCTGGTCTGGAGGCATCTGAAGGGCCTTTTTCCGGAGGAATTGGAGAAGACCAATTCGCCTCTTTCCTGCGAGAAGCGCAGGCGAAATCCATCGTCGAACGCGGCGGAATTGGTCTTGCCGAGCACTTGTTTCAATCCTTGGTGAAAAAAGACCATGCAGCAGAATAATGCACAGCCCCTGCCGAACGCCGCTGTTCTTCTGGACCAAATTTATCAGGCGATGTTGCGGTCTGACTACGCTGCGCTGAGTGGGCTTGCCGCCGATCTTGAGAGAGAGCTTCAAAATCCGACAGGCACGCTCACTGAAAGTGGGCTGCGCCTTATTCACCAGAAAGCTGGGCGGAATGCCGCCGTTCTGACAGCCGCGCAACGCGGAATCCGATCCGCGCGACGCAGGCTGGCCGAAATCAGGACCACGGCGTCAGGGCTGGTAACCTATGACAGCAACGGACGCCGGGCCGAGGTCAGCGAAAGCCGGAGTTTGGCGCAAAGGCTTTAGGTTTTTCATTCAAATTCCGCGCATTGTTCCTTTTGCGATTAGCACTCTCTTATATTTTCAGCTGTCTTATCGAGCTTGCATCCCAGGTGGGGTGGCGCGTCCCGGGTCGTCCGGCCGCATTGGAAAGAACGCCCAATCTGCCATCCACAGTGATGGTGCCCCAAGTTGCGCGCAAAGCGCCGGCTGACCGCAAAGGAAACGAAAATGTCGTCCATTCTGACCAACAACAGCGCGATGGTTGCGCTGCAAACGATGAAATCGATCAACACCAATCTTGCCAAGACCACAGCCGATATCTCGACCGGCAAGTCGGTGGCTTCGGCCAAGGACAATGCCGCCGTCTGGGCCATCTCGAAAGTGATGGAATCCGATGTGAAAGGCTTCAAAGGTATCAACGACAGTCTGGCGCTGGGCTCGTCCACCATCGCGGTGGCACGTCAGGCGTCGGAAACCGTCACCGACCTTCTGACCGAAATCAAGGGCAAGATCGTCGCCGCTCAGGAATCCAACGTCGACCGGAACAAGATCCAGACCGACATCGTGGCGCTGCGCAGCCAGATCTCAACGGTTGTTGGTGCCGCCCAATTCAACGGGCTGAACCTCGTCGACGGCTCGCAGACCACCGTGGACATTCTGGCGTCGCTGGACCGCAGCGGAACCTCGGTGACGGCGTCCACCATCACCGTGGGCGCTCAGGATCTGTCGATCGGGGCCTATACTGCCAAGTCGGTTCTCGCCGGGTCGGACGGGGTCTCGACCAATGCTGACACCGCGGGTTTTGCGATCGACGGCACGAGTGGCACCGGTACGATCGTGATCGACGACAGCACGGATGCATTCGCTGCCGGCGACTCGGTATCGATTTCTATCGGGGGCAAGACCGCCAGCTACACTGTCACAACCGAGGACGTGGCGTCTACCACTGGCTCCGACCTCGTGGCAGTGGGCCTCAAGAAGGCAGTCGAAGCGTTGGGAATCGCCGGTTTGACCGTGGATTACGACTCGGGCTCGCCGGGCACCCTCGCTTTCACCAATGCGGGTACGAACGACCTCAGCGTTTCAGCGCAGTTCAAGAATGCCGGATCGGGCGGGCTCGGGGCTTTGTCTTCGATCGACGTCTCGAGCTCTGCCGGCGCAACCGCGGCTTTGGGAAATATCGAGTCCATGATGCAAACCTCCATCGACGCAGCAGCCACCTTCGGCTCAGTCCAGACGCGGGTCGACATCCAGAGAGACTTCGTCAGCAAACTGACCGACAGCATGAAGGCCGGCATCGGATCGATGATCGACGCCGACATGGAAGAGGCTTCGGCGCGACTGCAAGCGCTGCAGGTGCAGCAGCAGCTGTCCACCCAAGCCCTGTCGATCGCCAACCAGCAGCCGCAATCGCTGCTGTCCCTGTTCCGGTAACGAACCTTGGCCAGGGGGCAAAGCTCCCTGGCCGTTGCTGCTGAACCCCAGGCAAACCACCGGAAGGAAAAATCTTGACCGTTGCCACCAATATTGCTCGTGCGGCATATGGCCAGCGCGAAGCTCCCCTTCGCACAAATCGTTCCCACGAATACGATCTTTTGGCCCGCTGCACGCAGCAGCTCGCCATGGCCTGGACCCGCCGGAAGGAGGATTTTTCCACCCTTGCCGTCGCCCTTACCGAAAACCTGCAGCTTTGGTCGGCCCTCGCTGCCGACGTGGCCGAATCCGGCAATGGCCTGCCCGCACCGTTGCGCGCCCAGCTGTTCTATCTCTACGAATTCACTGCCGGCCATACCCGCGCCGTGCTGGACCAGCGCGGGTCTGTCGAAGTTCTGGTTGATATCAACACGGCCGTCATGCGGGGCCTGCGCGGCGAAGGGGGAGGGTCATGAGTGGCCTTGTCCTCAAACTCGGTCCCCACGAACGCGTGTTGATCAATGGCGCGGTCGTCGAAAACGGCGACAAACGCTCGCGGTTGGCCATTGTGACGCCCAATGCCAACATCCTGCGATTGCGTGACGCCATCCATCCGCAGGAAGCCAACACACCGGTCAAGCGTGTCTGCTACATCGCTCAGCTTGTTCTGACCGGCGACGCCACGGCTGAGGATACGCGTCAGCAGTTGCTGCGCGGCATTGAACAGTTGAGCCAGGTCCTGACCGACCATGACAGTCGAACTCAACTGAACCTTGCCACCAAATCCGTGCTGGACGACCAGCATTATCAGGCCCTGAAAGCTCTCAGGTCGCTCTTGCCCCGGGAGGAGCGGTTGTTCGCAGCCGCACATCAGAAATGACCTTCAACCCGGTCGTTCCTGTCAGCGGTTATGCCGGGTGGACCTTCTTGAACCGAACGATGGCCAAGCAGACGGCGGCCTTCGTGAAATCGCCCGAAATAAAACGGGACGAGGACTATTTCCGCGCCACGATCGGCAAGATCAACACCGCCGAAGAACTGGTCAAAGACCGCAGGCTCCTGAAGGTCGCTTTGGGGGCCTTCGGGCTTGATGCCGACATCAACAACAAGGCCTTTGTCGAGAAGATCCTGCAGGATGGCACGCTGAACGCGCAGGCCCTGCCCAACAAATTGGCCGACAAACAATACCTCAAATTCTCAGCCGCCTTCGGATTCGGAGATTTCTCGACGCCACGCAGCAAATTGTCGGATTTTCCTGACAAGATCATTGCAGCCTATCGCGCCAGGCAATTCGAAGTTGCCGTCGGCGAACAGGACGGCGACCTGCGACTGGCGCTGAACGCAAAACGAGAGCTTGCCACACTGGCCACGAAATCTGGAACCGAGCAATTGAAATGGCTGGGTATTCTGGGCAATTCGGCTCTGAAACAAGTTTTCACCAAGGCATTGGGCCTTCCCAGCAACATTGGTTCCGTTGATCTGGACCGACAACTCATCACGTTTCAGGACAAGGCAGAAGCGGTATTCGGGGACAAATCGGTCAGCCAGTTCACCGATCCGACCAAGGTCGAAGCGCTGGTTCGACGATTCATGGTCCGCTCTCAGGCCGACGCAATTTCCAGCCAGAGTGGCTCAAGCGCGGCGGCTCTTTCAATTCTCCAGCAAACGGCCGCCTTCGCGCGCCGACGGTGATTGTCCACCGACGATGCCGTGCTTTCTTTCTGAGGCCGCGCAATCGCTTCAGCGGACGTTCAGCGCCGCGTGCAAGCGGTCAAAGCTGCCACAAATCCCGTCGGAAGGCGCGTCCTCGGCCAGAAAACCGTCGAGGGCCGGCCAGACCTTGATGGCCTGATCAATCTGCGGATCGGACCCTTTGGAATAGAGCCCGGCCTGAATCATCATTTCAGCCCTGTCATATGCGCCAAGCAGTTTGCGCGCCAAGGTGATCTGGACGTTTTGCTCGGGCGTGGCCGCCTCCGGCAGACTGCGAGAGACGGAGCGCAGCAGGTCGATGGCCGGAAACCGCCCCCGCTCTGCAATATTTCGGTCCATGACAACGTGGCCGTCCAGCACGCCACGCAAAATGTCGGCAATCGTCTCTTCCATGTCTGAACCCGCGACCAAAACGGAGAACACTGCCGTGATGTCGCCCGACCCCTCTTCGCCCGGCCCGGCACGCTCTGCCCAAGCCATGATCGTGGGTGCCACCGAGGGCGGATAGCCGCGCAGCGACGCAACTTCACCCCCGGCGAGGGCCACTTCGCGATGAGCCTCAGCAAAGCGGGTGACCGAATCCGCCAGAAGCAACACATGCAGGCCCTGGTCGCGAAAATGCTCTGCCACAGCCATGGCCGCCCAGGCACACCGCCGCCGGATCAAGGGAGACTGGTCAGAGGTGGCGGTAACGACCACGGCGCGCTTCATCCCCTCCGGGCCGAGCACCCGCTCGATGAACTCGCGCAATTCGCGACCCCGCTCGCCAATAAGGGCGATCACGACGACATCTGACGTGACGCCCCGGGCAAATTTTCCCAGCAGCGTCGACTTT
Source organism: Rhodobacterales bacterium (assembly GCA_031361245.1). Taxonomy (GTDB): domain Bacteria; phylum Pseudomonadota; class Alphaproteobacteria; order Rhodobacterales; family Rhodobacteraceae; genus Stagnihabitans. Next base: position 16,125 of record JANMCI010000183.1, on the reverse strand, counting down.
CCAACCCCGGATCCGGCAAACAGCCCGATGCGCTGACCGCGCACCAGCGGCAGCAAGGTATCAAAAACGGCAACTCCGGTTTCCAACCGCTCGCCAAACCGCCGCCTCCGGGCCGCCGGCGGCGCGGCAGCCAACAAAGGGCGCGACTTTGGCCCCCGATACAGAGGACGGCCATCCAGCGGAGCGCCGAAAGGATCAATCACCCGGCCAATCCACGAATTGTCGGGCGCGAGGCCCGATTGGCCGGTCAGTCGCACTGCAACACCGATGGCCAGGCCCTCGGCCATGGCATCGGTAAGCACGGTTATGGACTCGGGACGCAGGGCCACGACCTCTCCGCCAAGAGTGCCGCCGATCACAACGCGGTCGCCAAGGGTCGCCACATCTTCCAAGCCACGAACGACAACGGTCCCACGCGCCACCTCAGCGACGCGACCAAGGCGCACCGAACGGGACACGGTTGAAATCTCGGAAACCAATCCATCAAAAACACTGGCCACGGACTGTCTCCCTTTGGTTGTCGATTACTGTTTCTAAAGGAATCACCCTTAAGCCTTGGTGAAGCCAGTTGCGAAACCGGCGGAGGGAGAAGCCCTATGTTGGAAACCTTGAGCGTCACACGAATGGCCCAGCAGCTGGCGGCCCATGCCGGTGCACGGTTGGGACTGATCGCCCGCAACGTGGCTCAGGCTGACACACCCGGCTACAAGGCCGTCGATCTCGAAAGCTTCGCCGACACCTATCAGGATGCCAATGGCGAAGGATTGCGCGCAACACGTCCGGGGCATTTCACCGGCGCCGGGAAAATGCTGGACCCAGTGGTACAAACCGACGGTGGCGAAATGTCGCCCGACGGCAATACGGTTTCCCTCAGCCACGAAATGGTCAAATCGGTCGCGGTGCGCCAGCAGCACGACATGGCCCTGGCCGTCTATCGCAATGCCGCGGACATCATCCGCGCCAGCCTCGGGCGGCGCTGACCATGGCAGATCTGGTTCAGTCCCTGTCCTACTCCGCCTCGGGCATGGAGGCGCAAGCCGCACGGCTGCGCCATGTCGCCGAAAATATCTCCAATGCCGACACGCCCGGTTACCACCGCAAGCTTGTGTCGTTTCACGAAGATTTCGCCAGTGGCGAGGTCAAGACAGGCCCGGTCACGCTCGACAGAAGTCAGCTGGATCAGGTCTATGACCCCGGAAATCCACTGGCGGATGCGACCGGCCACTATGACGGCTCAAATGTCGATCTGGTGGTTGAAATTGCTGACGCGCGCGAAGCGCAGCGCAGTTACGAGGCGAACCTCAAAATCTTCGATCAGGCCCGGCAAATGACTCAAGGCCTGTTCGAACTGTTGCGGAGATAGGATCCAGAATGGATATCAGAACGTCCCTTGCCGCGCAGAATTATGCGAAAGCGCGCTCGGCTGCGGCCCCAAGCCCGCAGCCGGGCGGCGCTGAACAGGGTTTTGCGCGCTTTGCCCAAAGTTTCGCGGATACCCTGTCAAAGGGCGAAGAGACCGCCAAATCAGCCATGACCGGCGGTGCGGACCCCCATGCTCTGGTGCAGGCCCTGGCCAATTCGCAACTGGCAGTCGAGACAGTGTCGACGGTGCGAGACCGCGTTGTCGAAGCCTATCAGGAAATCCTGAGGATGCCGGTATGACGGAAACCGTTCTATTCGACACGCTGCGCGAGGGCCTGTGGATCGCAGTCCTGATCTCGATGCCGCTGTTGACGGTCGGGCTGGTGGTGGGTTTGGCAGTCGGTCTCTTTCAGGCGCTGACTTCCGTGCAGGAAAACACCCTGACCTTTGTGCCCAAGGTCGCCGCCATGATGGTGGTGTTCTGGGTGTCGATGAGCTTCATGACCTCGACCATCGTCACCTTTTTCACCGGCACCATCGTGCCCATGATCGCGGGAAGCTGACCCATGGACGCTTCGGGCTATGTCACTCTGTCGCGGCAAGTCGGCCTTCTGCATCAGATGGATGTGATCGCCAACAACATCGCGAACGCATCGACCCAAGGATTCCGCCGCGAGGGCGTGGTGTTCTCGGAGTTCATCAACCGGGCCGGCGAGGCGCCGTCGCTCTCGATGGGCTTTGGCAACGCACGGGTCGTCGACCTGCAGCAGGCCGGAATGACACAAACCCGCGCCCCATTCGATCTGGCGATTGAGGGCGAGGGGTTCTTCATGATCTCCACGCCTGCGGGGCAGCAGTTGACGCGATCAGGCAACTTCACACCCGGTCCAGACGGCACCTTGCTGACCGACGACGGCTATCAGGTGCTGGACGGCGGTGGCTCGGCCATTTTCGTTCCGCCGGACGCGCGTAACGTAGCTGTGGCGCAAGATGGCACCGTCTCGGCAGACGGTGTGCCGCTGGCACGGATCGGCCTGTGGCAGCCAACCGACCCACTGAGCCTGACCCACGAATCCGGCACCCGCTTTTCCGCAAACGGGATCGAACCCGCCGAAGGGGCGACGATCCTGCAAGGCTATCTTGAAGAAAGCAACGTCGATCCCTTGCAGGAAATCGCAAGCATGATCGCGGTGCAGCGCGCCTATGAATTGGGCCAAAGCTTCATGGATCGCGAAGATGAACGCGCCCGCAACGTCATTCAGACCCTTGGAAGGTAACGGCCGATGAACGCCCTTCAAATCGCCGCCTCCGGCATGAGCGCACAACAACTGAAGGTCGAGGTCGTGTCCAACAACCTCGCCAACATGTCCACCACAGGTTACAACGCCCGCCGCGCCGATTTTGCCGACCTTATGTATCAACAGGTTCAGCGACCCGGCACGATTTCGTCGCAGGACGGCACCATGCTGCCGACCGGAGTGCAGTTGGGCCTTGGCGTGCGACCTTCGTCCGTCTCGATCGTGCTGGAGCAAGGCTCTCTGACCCAGACAGGTGGCGACCTGGATGTCGCGATCGAGGGCCGCGGCTATATCGAGGTGACGCTCCCGTCCGGCGGCGCGGCCTATACACGCGACGGCGCTCTCAAACGCTCGGCCGATGGCGAGATCGTGACCTCGGACGGCTATTCCGTTGTACCCGGCCTGACGATCCCTTCCGACGCCCGCAGCATTTCGATCAATGCCAATGGCGAGGTCTATGCCTATTTCACTGATCAGACGACGCCGTCTCTGCTGGGTCAGTTCACCCTCGCCAGCTTCACCAACGAAAAGGGGCTGGAGGCGATGGGATCGAACCTGTTTCTGGAAAGCTCAGCCTCCGGACCAGCCAATGTCGGAACGCCTGGCCTGGATGGAATCGGCACGTTGCGGCAGGGCTATCTTGAGGAAAGCTCCGTCGATTCCATCAGGGAAGTCACCGAGTTGATCAAAGCCCAGCGCGGATACGAACTGAACGCCAAGGTCATCACGGCGGTGGACCAGATGATGTCCGCAACAACGCAGGTGAAGTGATGCGTATCGCATTTCTTGCCCTGGCTTTGACCGTCTCGGCCCCAGCCCAGGCTGACAGTCTTGTCGCCACCCGCACGATCCGGGCACAGACAGTCCTTTCGCCTGAGGACTTCGCCACGGTCGAAGCCGCAATTCCCGGCGCTCTGAGCGATGCGGCATCGGCCATCGGGCTGGAAACGCGGGTGACACTCTATGCCGGCCGGCCCATCAAGGCGACCGATGTCGGCCCTGCGGCTCTGGTCGAGCGCAATCAGACCGTCTCACTTGTCTACCGGACCGGCTTGCTCTCAATCCTGACCGAAGGGCGGGCGCTCAGCAGGGGCGGGCCCGGTGATGTGATCAAGGTCATGAACCTGTCTTCGCGCACCACTGTCACGGGCACGATTGGCTCGGATGGCACGGTCGCGGTCAATTCTGTCGATGAAGGGTGATGCAATGCGTCTGTTGATTTGCGCGTGCCTGCTGCTGGTTGCCTGTGGCGACCTGAACCGCGTCGGACGCGCGCCGGAGTTTTCACCGGTCCAGAACAGCTACGAGCATTCGGCGATGTATTCCAACCTGCCGGTGTCCGCGGATGAAACTGGCCCGATGGATCAGAGCTCGTTGTGGACATCACAACGCAACTCGCTCTTGGGCGACCAACGTGCCCAGAATCGCGGGGACATTCTGACCGTGGTCGTCGAGATCGACGATCAGGCCCAGTTCTCCAATACCTCCGGCCGCAGCCGCAGTGGATCTGAAAGCATGGGCATGCCGTCCTTGTTTGGAATTCCGCAGCGGCTGGACGCCACATTGCCGGCAGGGGCCACGTCAGCCAGCCTTGTGTCGGCGAATTCCTCGTCGACCTTCAACGGCAACGGATCCGTTGCGCGCAATGAAAAGATCACTCTGCGCCTGGCCGTGACCATCGTGGAGGAGCTGCCCAACGGCGTCCTGCGGATCGAAGGGCAGCAGGAAGTGCGGGTCAACAACGAACTGCGCCAGCTGTTGATCAGCGGCTACGTGCGCCCCGACGACATTTCGCGGCAGAACGAAATCACCTACGACAAGATCGCCGAAGCCCAGATTTCCTACGGCGGGCGTGGACTTTTGACCGACGCCCAACAACCTCGCTACGGACAGCAGCTTGTCGATCAACTGGTTCCGTTCTGACCGCCATGATCAAGAAAATCCTCCCGATCCTGCTCGGTTTGCTTGGCCTCGGCCTCGGCATTGGTGCCGGGATATTTCTGCGTCCCGCACCTGAGGAACACGCAGTGGTCGCAGAAGAACCGATCGATCCAGCCTTGGCCCCTGACTATGTCAAACTGCCCAATCAGTTCATCGTGCCGGTGATGGTGAAAGGCAAAGTCAGCGCGATGGTCATCCTGTCACTCAGTCTTGAAGTGACCAACGGGGCGACGGAAGAGGTTTACAAAGTCGAGCCCAAACTGCGGGACCAATTCCTGCAGGTCATGTTCGACCACGCCAATTCGGGCGGTTTCGGCGGCTCATATACCGATGGTGCGAACCTGCTGTTGCTGCGCAAGGCGCTCCTCGAGTCGGCAAAAGGTGTGTTGCGGGAAAAGGTCAGCGATGTTCTGATCATTGATATAGTGCGACAGGACAGCTGAGCCCTCACCAGGTCGCGATCACGGTCATTTCCCTGTGTCACGCAACTTTCCGATAACGGCATTACGCCCGAACGCCATCGCGGCGCCCTCCCGGGCCTCTGCCCATTCAGCGGTCTGGCGGGCAAGATCCAGATTGATCGCGGAGCGCCGCTGATCTGCCCAGCGTTGATACCGCATCGCCACTTCGCCTCCGACGACGGGGTCCAGATCAGTCTGCGGGGACGGCCGGTTCAACTCGGCCAGGTGATCGAGGCTGGACTGGCGCGCCCTCGCGGCGATGTCGAGCGCAAACAGTCTGACGTCCAGCATCAATTGGCTGACCTGATGAAGCTGCGCCAGCTTTTCGCGCTCGTTCATCTTTTGGCCGCCTTGGCCTTTTTTCGCATTGTCTCGGCGAAACGGATTGCGGCGGCAACGGCCTTGAAATGTTCCGGCCGGATCGGCGCACCGACCTCGACACTGGCATGGATTGCCCTTGCGGTTGGCGGATCGCGGTGAATCGGGATTCCGACTTCGGCTGCTTTTTCGCGGATCCGTGCGGCGATATCGTCAACGCCTTTCGCCACGCAGATCGGCGCATTGCGATCACCGCGCTTCCATTTGAGCGCCACGGCATAATGGGTCGGGTTCACCACGATGACGTCCGCCTGGGCCACATCTCGCAACATCTGGCTCATCGCGATCTCCCTTCCGCGCTGGCGCCGATGTCCTTTCACATGCGGATCGCCATCCGATTCCTTGTGCTCGTCCACCATCTCCTGCCGTGACATGCGGTTGCGTCGGCGGTGCTGCAGGTACTGCCATCCATAATCCGCGCCCCCGAAGGCCAAGGTGCTGATCAGAGCCAGCACCAGAAACTCCATCAGGATCTGGACCAGCAGCGAGATCGATTGGCCCGGCGACAGTCGCAATGCCACGATTGTGTCACTGGCATGCCGGGACACCAGAAAGCCGACCAGAACACAAACAACCAGCAGCTTGGTAACACTTTTCCCGAAAGCAAACAGCCCGTCCCGGCCGAATTTCTGGCCAAAGCTCGTGAGCATGGAAATTCGCGACAGCTTTGGCACAAGCTTGTCAGGCGAGAAGATCAGGCTGCGCTGCCCCGCCATGCTGAGCAGCGCGGCGATCATGGGAAGAATCAGAAGCGGCAGAAACGGCAGCGCAAAGTCGGCCAGAAGACCCGCCGCGGGCGCCCGGCCGGCCCGCAGAAATGCCGGCGCGAGCCTGTCGGCCTGCCCCAGTAAAGTCATTCCGGCAGACCCCATCCGTTGGACGGCCACGTTGCCAGCAATGAAGATAGCCACGACCAGCCCGGCATAGACGGCGGCGGCGTTCAGATCGGCAGAGCGCGGAATGTCGCCACGTTTGCGGGCATCGTCCAGCCGCTTTTGGCTTGGTTCGTGTTCGCGCTCGGTGTCGTCGCCATCGCTCATTTCTCGAACCGGAAGGGGTGGACAAGGAAGCCATCAAAGCTGCCAAGCCAGACCGCCAGCATAAGCGGTACGGCCACCACCATGAGCAAAAGTGTGGCAGCCGTCAGCGCCGGCGCCCCGACCAGTGTGACCGAAAGTTGTGGCATGGCCTTGTTGATGATGCCGAGCGCCACGTTATAGATCACGGATCCGATCACGAACGGAGCTGCCAGCGCGAAAGCCAGCGAGAAGGAATGGACGATCTGCAGGAGGCCCCAATCTGCCATGTCGGCCGCCGCGGGAAAGCGGCCGGCCGGAAGCACCCGATAGGACAGGATCAGCAGGCTCGCCGCCTTGACATGCAGGCCGGCAAGGACCGCCAGCGCCAGAGATGCCATGGTCAACAGGTTACCGATGGCTGGCTGGGGCTCTGGCGTGCTGCCGCCAAAAAGCTGTGACAGTGACGAGACCTGCGCGATGATCGAGGCTGCCACCTGCAGGGCGAAGATGAAAAGCCGCATTCCGATCCCGATGGCTAGGCCAACAAGCACCTCGACGGCTGCCGGACGCAATGTCCCGGGCACTTCGGCCATGCTGTCAGAAACGGCGGGCGCCACGACGGCGGTGAACGCCAGCGCCAGGATCAGACGTATCCGCTGCGGGACCGCCTGATCCCCAAAGGCAGGCATCAGAAACAAGGCAGCACCGACCCGCAGAAAGACCAACGCCGCCGTCCACAGCCAGGCCTGTCCGATGCCGGTAACCTCGGCCAATTGTCCATAAAGCCCGCTCACGCCGCCACCACCCCGACCAGGGCTGGCCGCGCCTCCATCCCGATTTCTTCGTAAGACAGAACGGGCGCGCTCAGCCCCTTGGCCCCCAGAACCGTCCGCAAAAAGCGCCGGCGCAGGGTCGAGGTCACGAGGGCAGGAAAAGTCCCGCTTTCGGCGGACTTGTTCAACCGATCGGCAATGGCATTGGCCAGCTTGCTGAATTGCTCCGGCGGCAACGCCACGTCCCTGAGGCCCCGATCGCTGTCGATCTGGTGGGCGGCAAAAGTCCTTTCCCATTCGGGCGCCAGTTGAATAAGCGGAATCGTTCCGTCGGATCGCTTCAGGTCGGCGACCAGCTGAAAGCCAAGTCGCTGGCGCACATGTTCGCAAATCGCCTCGGGGCTGCCGAACCCGCGCGCCTCGGCCGCAGCTTCGAGGATCAGGGGCAGGTTGCGGATCGAAACACGCTCCTCCAACAACAATCGCAGAACGGACAGAAGCGTATCGACTGGCACCTTTTCGGGCACCAATTCATCAAGCAGTCGCTTGTTCTGCTCGGCGCGGACAGGATCCGATGTCTTGGTGAATTCCTCAAGGAGCCGTCTGAGCCCGCGCAGCGACAAAAGCCGCGCGAGATTGCCCTTGATAACCTCCAGCAGGTGCGTGGCCAGAACCTCGGGTGGCGAGACGACCGTCAATCCCGACAGGACCGCATCTTCATGCGTGTCCGGCCGGATCCAGCGGGCAGGGGCGCCATAAACAGGTTCCCGGACATCCATGCCATCGGGCGCCGAAACGCCGTCGGCCAGCAAGACAAGCGAGCGTTCCGGAAACAGGCGGTCCCGAACCTTTTCCACGCCCTGCAAACGGATCGCATAGGTCCCGGGCGCAAGCGTCGCCTCATCCGTCAGACGGATCTCCGGCAGGATCAGCCCGAACGTCGCCGCGACGTGATTGCGCATATTGGCGATGCGGCTGTCCAGCCCGGTCGCGGGATCCAGCACCATCGACACCAGATTCTGGGCGAATTCGATGTGAATCTCGTCAAAGTCGAGCACATCGCCAATGGACTTCCGCAACGGGGTCGGGGCGGCTGGCGCCATGTCTTCAACCGGTGCGTTGCCTCGCCGGTGGGCGGCATAGGCGGCATAGGCCAACACGGCAGACCCTGCCATGAAGGGAATAAACGGCATCCCGGGGACCAGCGCGATCAGACCCATCAGCAGCGAGACTGTTCCCAGCGCGCCGGGAAAGCGCCCGAGCTGTTCAAAGAAAGAGATGTCGGCAGCCCCGCTCGCTCCGCTGCGCGACAGCAGCAGCGCCGCGCCGACCGAAATGATGACGGCCGGGATCTGGCTGACCAGACCGTCACCGACCGTCAGGATCGAATAGGTTTCGAATGCTTCGCCCAAGGGCATGTCATGGACAAAGACGCCCATGATCAGCCCCATCACGATGTTGAGCACCGTGATCAGCAGTCCCGCCACAGCGTCGCCCTTGACGAATTTCGACGCACCATCGAGAGCGCCGAAGAAATTCGTCTCGGCCAGCTCACGCTCGCGCCGCGCCTTGGCTTCGGTATGGGTGATGGCGCCGGCCGCCATATCGGCGTCAATGGCAAGCTGCTTGCCGGGCATTCCGTCGAGCGCAAAACGCGCGCCGACTTCGGCCATGCGCCCGGCGCCCTTGGTGATGACCACGAAATTCACGATCAGAAGGACGCAGAACACCACAAGGCCGAGCAACAGGTTTCCGCCCATGATGAACTCGGCAAACCCTTCGATGACATGGCCCGCCGCAGCGGTGCCGGTGTGGCCATCCCCTATGATCAGCTTGGTGGACGAGACATTGAGCGAGAGCCGCAGCATGAGAGACGCCAGCAGGATGGTCGGAAAAGCCGAGAATTCCAGCGGGCGCTCGATGAACAGCGTCACGGTCAACATCAGGATCGCCAAAGCGAACGACAGGGCGATTCCGATGTCGAGCAGGAAGGCCGGCACTGGCAGCACCATCATCAGAATGACCGCCATCAGGGCCAGCGCCAGCAGGATCGTCGGGCGGAACAGCGCGCCGGCGCTGAGCTGCAGCATCTGCATCAGGAGTTCCCTCCGATCAGCGGCCCGCGCGCGGACTGCAACGGGACGATGGACCCGGCACTGCCCTGACCGCCTGCCTGCAACAGGGGGAACAGGTTTTCCCGCGTGATCTGTGCTTGGGAATAGTCGTCGATCGGGGCCGTCGGGGACTCGGGCCCCTCAAGCACGGCTTTGACTTTCTGCAAATAACTGTCCGCCAGCTCGGGAGTGCGAGAGTGATAGGCAGAAACCGCCGCTGACCAATCCCCGCTTTCCTGATACAGCTGCATCAGAAAGGCCGCGGCATAGTCGGCATTCTGCGCAGGGTCGAACATGTCGGACAGGCTGTCGAAACCGTCGCCATGCCAGCGGATGTTCAACTGGAAGCATCCGACATCAAAGGTCCCGGTGCCGTCAGTCAGATGTGCGGTCGCCGCTTCCAGCGCCAGGTCCTTGGTGTCGTACCAGTCGCCCTTGCCATCCGCATTGATGGTCCAGGGCCACGGCTGCGGATCACCTCCCCCGCGCCCGCTTTCAACCCGAGAGATCGCCAGCAGGATGTCAATGGGCACGCCCGTCTTCTCGGCTGCCGCAGCGGCAGCGTAGTCGCATTTCAGGCCCGGGTCGACTTGGCCGGCGGCAGCGGCCGAAGCGTCAAAGTTAAATGCGCAAGCGATGGGAACGAGAAGGACCGGGCCGAAGAAAGGACGCAACTTCATGGATTTCATCCTGTGTCCCACGGGATTCTTCCCTGGTCTGCCCAGGTTAGCGGCCAATCGTTACCGGGCGGTAAGCAAGTCTCATTGCGTCAGGCTTACCGGCGATCTTACGGCGTCCAGAAGGGCGGTAACTGCGTCTCTCGTCGTGACGCTGCGATCAATCAGCCTCTGATCCTGTTCCAGCGGCCCTGCGGCTGGTTCGGCTGTTGCCGATGCAACACCATCGTTGGCGCCCTGCGCATCCGAACCAGGATCCACAAGACTGGCGGCTGCAGCTTTCCATACATCGGGCCCATCGGCCAAAAGGCGCTGCCAGTCCCGCATCCGGCTGACAGCGCTCCATTCTTCCTCGGGCATCTCCCGGGCTGAATAGTGCGCCGCAAGCGCCTGTTCGTCGCCGAGCAGAAGATAGGCATCGACCCGCATTGCGTCGGCCGGGGGAGTCTCGTCGCCCTCAAGGAGGCTCAGGGCCTGGCGCGCATCTCCCAGACCCAGTTCGACCTTTGCCGCCAGCAGCCGGGGCGGGTCTTGCGCCAGAGCAAGCCACTTTGCCGCCTGATCCGCCAGACCCAACGTCACCATGCGTTGGGCAATCAGACTTGCCGCTCCTCGGGCCGCGTGGGGCGGGGTTTCGTCTTGCGCCAATACGGCATGTTCCAGAAGGGCAGAATCCTTTCCGGCAAAGGCCAGTACCTGCCATAGAAGGGGCGCCGCATCCGGCGTGGCGGGCAAAAGCTCGAAGGCCTTCTCGAAATCGCCCGAGGCGCCGTAGGCGAGGGTCAGGGCAAGGTGAAACTTCTCATCATCCTCGCTGCCCTCGCGCTCCTTGGCGTATTCCTCCATGGCCCGGACCTGATCAAAGCTGATATCCTGACCCAGCTCGGCGCGCTGGATGATCAGGGCAACAAGAGCATCCGGACTTGCAGGACCGGATTGCGCAGTAAGCGCTTCCAGCCGCGAAGCACTTGCCGCTGGCGAACCGCTGGCCTTTTCAATGGCGGCCTCCATCAGTTCGATGTCGGGACCGGGTTCCGCTGTGCCGCGCAAAACGGCGTCGCGCAGGGCCGTGGCGCTCGCAAAATCCTTCATGGCAAGAAAGCGGTCCACCAAAGTCGGGCCGACCTGCTGCCTGAGATGGATGGGAAGCGCTGAAAAGGCGCGCAGAATTGCGGACTTCTCGACCTGGCCCACGGTCAACACGGCCGGATCCGCCAGAATTGCCCAAAGCGCCGCCGCTGTGTCGCAGGCCGCCATTCCGGCAAAGGCAGGCGTCTTGTCCGGCTCCTCGTCAAGGATCCGTGACATGCTTTGCCAGATCGCTTCGTCCTCTTGATCTGTCGGAAACGCCCGCAGGATCGCCCGCGCTTCCGCGCCGAATCCAAGGTTGAGGTAGAACCGCGCCGCCTTCCTGACCGCTTCAGGGTCGGGGCGATCGAACTCGCCGGTCAGGCCGGATATTGCCGGGCCGATCTGTTCGGAAACCGGCGTTTCCTCGGCCCATGATGCGATATCGAGCTTGCTGTCCGGGATACAGCCCCCCCCATCCGCGCTCAGCGGAGCGTCGCCCTCTCCGTTCTGGCGCAGCACAAGGTTTGGGGCCTCGCCAGTGCGGATCTCGACGGACGGATTGCCGTCATCCGACAACTCCTCCACAGCGACCTTCGGTTTTGCCATGTCAACGACGCCGTCCGTCGCCCCTCGGCTGAGCTGTTCGATCAACGATTGGCGCAGGGGTTCCAGGTTCAGCTTCACCGCTTCCTTCGGGTCAAGTTCGAGCGCCAGCTCCGGACTGGCCGGACCGGGTAGCGCGGCAGCCTCCGCCAGGGATGTCGTCCAGTCATAGACCGGCACGGGGCGGGCAGTTCCAGGGCGACCGACAGGCCGAATTCTCGGTTTGGCGGAGAGAGTGGGTGCGACGCCGCCGTCCAGCGGGTTTTCAAACGAAGATCCCTCGGGCGGCGTTCCGTTGCGAATGTCCACGACAACCGTGCCCGGTCGAAACTCGAACGGGATCGCGAAGCAGGCGCAGGCAATCCCGAAATGCAGCGCCCCGCTTTCAGGGTCCGCCCAGATAGCGGCCAGCCGGTCCTTTCCGATTGCCGCGAACACTCTGGAAAGGTCGTATTGCGTCCCGGCTTCCGGCAAACGCAATTCATAGCCGTCGGCAGTCCGGCCCATTTTCCAGTCCACCGGTTGCGCAAGTTCGATCACGATACGGGTGAAGTCGGCGTGATCGCCGCTGCTGACCTTCACGGCCTCGGCACCGGCCGAAAGAGGCAACAGCAGGGCTGCCAGCGCGATCAGCACCCGTAGCGTCATGCTGCGGTTTCCTGCTTCAACCCGCGCAACACCTCTTCGACGTCGGCAAAGGTGGGTCGCACATGGTGCGGCGTGTTCTGACGGCCCACTTCGATGCAGATATTGGGGGGGTGCCGGTGCAAATTGGCGATCAGGACCTCGCGGACCAGTTGGTGGAAGTGGTCATCCTCTTCAACCACCGACTTCATGCGGAGAGCCATCGGTCCAACGAAGCAATAGGCCATGAACACGCCAAGGAAGGTTCCGACCAGGGCGCCGCCGATCATGCCGCCCAGAATCTCCGGCGGCTGGTCGATCGAGCCCATCGTCTTGATCACGCCCAGAACAGCGGCGACGATGCCGATGGCGGGCAAGCCGTCTGCAATTGTTTGCAGCGCATGACTTCCGTGCAGGGCATGGTGATTGGCCTCATCCATCCGTTTGCCGAGCACCTCTTCCACCTGATGGGGGTCGTCATAGTTCATCGATGCGGCACGCAGGGTGTCGCAGATCAACTCGACCACGTTATGGTCATGCTGGATTTTCGGATAGCGGCCAAAGATCGTTGATTCGGCAGGATTTTCAACATGCTCTTCCAGCGCGACCGGGTTGGACCTGGCAATCCGCACAAGGTCGAACAACAGGGCAAGCAGGTCGCGGTAGTCTGCAGGTTTCCATTTCGGACCCTTGAAGACCTTGCCGATGTCTTTCATCGATTGCTTGACCGTCGACATGCTGTTGCCCAGCAGGAACGACCCAACCGTGGCGCCGCCGATGATGATCATTTCATAGGGCAGCGAATGCAGAATGATGGCCATCTTGCCGCCGGCCGCGACATAGCCGCCAAAGACCAGCGCAAAAATCATGATGATGCCGACGATGCCGATCATTGTATTTCCTAGCTCATTTGGTCCTGAACCATCTTGCCGCAGCGGAGTTAAGAAAGGCTGAGCCTACTTCTTTGGAACCATTGCATTTCGACCCGCGATCAGAACCGAGATCGAATAGGCCTTTTCCGGTTTCATGCCCGCCAGCACCGAAGCGGTGATTTCGGGTCGCATGCGCCCCAGAAACCCGGCGGCGAATTCGGGGGCCATGGTCTGGAACAGCGCCGCGGCATCCGCCGGGCGCATCGCTTCGTAGACTGCGGTCAACCGGGCCACGTCCTTTTCGGCAGCGCCGTCGGCAAGGGTCAGGGTCTTTTTCAGCTCCTCCTCGGCGACCTTCAGTTCGGCCAGCCGTTTTGAAATGGCCTCTTCCGCCAGAGCCAGCGCCGCCATGCGCTCGGACAGCGCCAGTTCCTGGCTTTTCACATGCGATTCGCGCCCCACCAGAGCGGCGGCCAAAGCGGCCGGGGGCACGGGGCAGTTCAGCGGCTCTGTCGTGTCGTCGGCTGCGGAATTGGCCATGGCCGCACCGACACCCGCCCCCAGACGCAAGGCACCTGACGCCGCGAGGACAAGTGACAGGATGACGAGTGCTCCACGACCCGATCTGCGCCTGGGGCCCCTCATTCCGCGGCCTCCAGCGCTGACCGGGCGGCGCGGCGGCGCACGAAACGCAGCTTGCGCTCGCCGTCCTCCTCGCCCTCGTCAAAGGCCGGATTGCCCGGAGCGGACCGACCCGGTTCGGGAAGATCGTGCATCGACGCCAGCAGCAGCTCAATCCGTTGCGCCACGGCCTCTGCCCGCGTGGTCAGACCGTCAAGCGACGACGCCGAACCCGTCGCGGCAGCCCTTGCGCGATCCAGCGCCTTGGTCATGTCGTCGACCTGCGCCGACAAGACGGCGATGGCACTGCCCATGCCGCTTTCCAGCGTGGTGAATTTCTTGAGGCGGCTGGACAGCACGAAGCAATAGACCGCCGCTCCGAACGCGCCGAGCGACATGAGAATATCCGAGATGAGCGACATGTCGGCGCCTTTCAATTGAGGACAAATTCGGTGACGAGCAGATCACGGACCCGCCCTTCACCCGTCACGATCTGGATCCGGCGCAGCATCTGCGATCGCAGGCGCACCAGAGCATGGGGATCGCCCAGTTCGTCGACCTCGACCGCGCGCAAATAGCCGTTCAGGACGTCCAGGATGCGCGGCCGCAACAGCAGGACCTCTGCTTCCTGCGGCGCGTTCACCTCCAGCTGTGCTGCGAATTTCAGGTGAATCTTCTGGGCCACTTCGCCAAGCGTGATCGTGACGGGATCAAGCGGGACAAAGGCGATTTCAGGCAGATCGCTGACATGCGACGCCTGCTGCTCGGCTTCTGTCACGTGTCCAAGGATCATGCCGGAAAAAACGGCATAAAAGCCGCCGCCACCCAGCACGAGAAACAGCACCAGACCAAGGATCAGGGGCAGTTTCGATTTCTTTTTTGGTTCCGCATCCTGCGGTACTTCAGCTTCGGCCACCGGTCACCTCCGTCCTCGCTGTCAGAATGACGATAGACCGTTTCCTACTAACCGATTGTTAAGCGCGTTGGCCCAATGCTGTCCGGGAAGCGGCAGAAGCCCTTGAACGGAGAGTCCCTTGCAGAATTTGCTCGACCTGTGGTCCAACCTCGGCAACCGTCGCCGGGCAATCGTGCTAGGAGCGACCGCTGCGATGTTCCTTGCCATTCTGGGCCTCGCCCGGATGGCCGGCACTCCCTCCATGACCTTGCTGTATTCCGGCCTTGAAAGCGCCGCCGCAGGTGACGTTATCGCTGCCCTCGACACGCAGGCCGTGGCCTATGAGGTGCGCGGCGACGCCATCTATGTCGATGCCACCCAGCGCGACAATCTGCGGATGGTTCTGGCGGGTCAGGGGCTACCCGCAACCGGCGGCGCCGGCTATGAACTGCTTGATTCGCTATCCGGCTTCGGCACCACGTCGCAGATGTTCGACGCTGCCTACTGGCGCGCCAAGGAGGGTGAGCTTGCCCGCACCGTTCTGGCCATGCCCGGCATCAAATCCGCGCGGGTCCACATTGCCCAGGCTCCGACCCAGGTGTTCCAGGATGACGGCACTCCAACAGCCAGCGTGACAGTATCAACTGCCAACGGCGCGTTGAGCAGTTCTCAGGCCAATGCACTGCGCCATCTGGTGGCTGCGGCCGTTTCAGGAATGCAGCCCGACGATGTCGCCGTCATCGACTCCGTGGCCGGGCTGATTCCCTCGGACAGCGACAATGCCGCCCCGGCCGCCTCTGGCGATTTCAAGGCGGACGAGATTCGCAAGAATGTTGAACACCTTCTGGCCGCGCGGGTCGGTCCCGGCAATGCCGTCGTCGAAGTCAGCGTCGATGTCGTCACCGACCGCGAAGAGGTCAATGAACGCACGCTCGATCCGCAGGGTCGCGTCGTGATCTCGTCCGAAACCCAGGATAAATCCGGCTCCGCCAACGGCAGTGACGGCTCGGTCACGGTCGCGTCGAACCTGCCAAATGGCGCTGCCGGCGCTGCGGGCGGCAACCAGAGCCAGACTTCTGAAAAGCAGGAGCGGGTCAATTACGAGGTCTCCGAGACCACCCGGCAGATCATCAAGGCTCCGGGGTCGATCCGCAAGATTTCGGTAGCCGTACTGGTGGATCAGGAACAGATCGTGGCCGCTGACGGCACTGTTACAGCCCAACCGCGCAGCGACACCGAGCTTGCCACCCTGAAAGAACTTGTCGCCAGCGCCGTTGGACTTGACGAGGCGCGGGGCGACGTCCTGACGCTGAAATCCCTGCCGTTTCAGCCCCATCCGCAGGAAGGAACGCTGGTCGAAGCCGGGCTCTTTGGCGCCCTGAACAATCTGGACCTGATGTCGATCATCCAGCTGAC
>JANMCI010000181.1:0-3842 GCA_031361245.1 Rhodobacterales bacterium | reverse complement strand
GGATTTCAGGCCCATGCCTTCGCCCGCAATGAAGCCGATGGAGACCAGATGATGTTCGATCACCCCGCCGATGGCCGCGAGGATCGAGGGGATGTAGCGCCCTTCCATCCAGGCTCCGCCGCGGGGGTCGAACACGGCCTTGAGCTCTTCGACCACGAAAGAGATGTCGCCGCCGCGCCGGAACACCGCCGAAATCATGCGGGTCAGAGCCACGGTCCAGGCAAAATGCTCCATGTTCTTGGAGTTGATGAACACCTCGAACGGGCGGCGGTGACCGGCGATGATGATGTCGTTGATGGTGATATAGAGGGCGTGTTCCGAGCCGGGCCACTTGACCTTGTAGGTCTGGCCTTCCAGCGTCGAGGGGCGGTCGAGCGGTTCGGACAGATAGACGACCTCGGCACCCTCGGTGTCGTGCCGCGGCTGCGTCAGCGCGCCCGAGGGCGTCGCATCGGTCTTTTCGGACACGGTCAGGACCGAACCGGTCACGGCATTGGGCCGGTAGGTGGTGCAGCCTTTGCAGCCCTGATCCCAGGCGGCCATGTAGACCTGCTGGAAATCGTCAAAGCCGATGTCCTCGGGGCAGTTGATGGTCTTGGAGATCGAGCTGTCGACCCATTTCTGCGCCGCCGCCTGCATCCGCACATGGTCGAGCGGCGGCAGGGTCTGGGCGTTGACGAAATACCCCGGCAACGGCGCATCGCCCTTCAGCTCGCGCCACAGGCGGACGGCGTAATCGACGACCTCTTCCTCGGTTCGGCTGCCGTCCTTTTGCAGCACCTTGCGGGTATAGGCATAGGCAAAGACCGGCTCGATGCCGGACGACACGTTGCCGGCATAAAGGCTGATCGTGCCGGTGGGTGCGACCGAGGTCAGCAGGGCGTTGCGGATGCCGTGGGCGCGGACCGCGTCGCGCACATCGGTGTCCATGGCGCGCATGGTGCCGGAGCTCAGGTAAGGTTCGGCGTCGAACAGCGGGAAGGCGCCTTTCTCGCGGGCGAGGTCCACCGAGGCGAGATAGGCCGCGCGGGCGATGGCATGCATCCAGTCCTCGGTCCGGGCGGCGGCCTCAGGCGAGCCATAGCGCAGTCCGGTCATCAGCAGGGCGTCCGCCAGACCGGTCACGCCAAGGCCGATGCGGCGCTTGGCCTGCGCTTCGGCCTCCTGCTGGGGCAAGGGGAAGCGGGAGGCGTCAACGGTGTTGTCCATCATGCGGATGGCCGTGCGGACCAGATCGTCCAGCGCCTTGAGGTCGAGGCGGGCCTTGCGGGTGAAGGCGCCGGTGACAAGGGTCGGCAGGTTGACCGAGCCCAGAAGGCAGGCGCCATAGGGCGGCAGGGGCTGCTCGCCGCAGGGGTTGGTGGCGGCGATGGTTTCGACATAGTTCAGGTTGTTGGCGGCGTTGATGCGGTCGATGAAGATCACGCCCGGCTCGGCGAAATCATAGGTGTTGCGCATGATCCGGTTCCACAGATCGCGCGCGGGCAGGGTTTTGAAGACCTTGTCGCCAAAGGTCAGCTCCCACATTCCGTCCGACTTGACCGCCGCCATGAACGGATCGGTCACCAGAACCGACAGGTTGAACATGCGCAGGCGGGCGGGGTCTTTCTTGGCCTCGATGAAGGCCTCGATGTCGGGGTGGTCGCAGCGCATGGTCGCCATCATGGCGCCCCGGCGGCTGCCTGCCGACATGATGGTGCGGCACATGGCGTCCCAAACATCCATGAAGCTGAGCGGCCCCGAGGCATCGGCGGCAACGCCTTTGACCTCGGCGCCCTTGGGGCGGATGGTCGAGAAGTCATAGCCGATGCCGCCGCCCTGCTGCATGGTCAGCGCGGCCTCTTTCAGCCCGTCAAAGATGCCGCCCATGTTGTCGGGCACGGTGCCCATGACAAAGCAGTTGAACAGCGTCACCTGACGCCCGGTCCCCGCCCCGGCGGTGATGCGGCCCGCGGGCAGGAATTTGAAGCCTTCGAGCGCCTGATAGAATCGGTCCCGCCACTGGTCCGGATCTTTCTCGACCGCGGCCAGAGCACCGGCGATGCGGTGCCAGGTGTCCTGCACCATGGCGTCAATCGGCGTGCCATCCGCTGCCTTGAAGCGGTATTTCATGTCCCAGATCTGTTCGGCGATGGGGGTCGTGAAGGCGGACATGGTTCTAGCCTTTGGGGAATGCGTGGCGGGAGGCCCAAGATACGCGCCGAACAGCCCAGCGTCAAACTTGAACTCGCCGGCAATGGGACTATCATTGCCCTCGGGGGCACCATGGCACTGAACATCCTGAAACTTTGCGTCGGCGCGGAATCGGTCGAGGACCTTGTGCAATGGCATGAGCAGCACCGGCATGTCTGGCCCGCTGGCCGGACCGAGCATATCACCCGGATGTGGCCCAAGCGCGAGGCCGAGGTGCTGGAGGGCTCGCTGTTCTGGGTGATCAAGGGGGTGATTCTAGCCCGTCAGCGCATTCTGGGGCTGGATGAGCGGCTGGGCGCGGACGGCATTCGCCGCTGCGCGCTGATCCTTGACGCCGAAGTGATCCGCACCGAGGCCGCGCCGCGCCGCCCGTTTCAGGGCTGGCGCTATCTTGATCCGGCCGACAGCCCGCCGGACCGGCGGATGGGGCGGCTGCACGAGGATGTGCTGCCCACCCGGATGGCGCAGGCTCTGGCCGAACTTGGGGTGCGCTGACAGGGTTCCCGTGACGTCCCTGCGCCGCGCCGATGAGCAGGGACCGGTCTTGTGCCGACGCCGTGGCGCGAAATGCCGCCTTGACCGCCCTTGCCGGGCGGATCACGCTTTTGGGGGACGGGTCCTTGGGGGAGACGCAAGCGATGGAGATGGCGGACGGCCGGGAGCCGGGACAGCCGGTAAGGGCATCATGAGCGGATTTGTGACTTGGGTCGGTCGGCACACCTTCGCCTCCGAGGCGATCACCGACCGGGCGCTGAACCAGTTTCGCAGCACCTTCGCCGGGATGCTGGGACCGGGAGAGGTGCCGCCGGGTCTGCATTGGTGCCTGATGCCCGACCTTGCCGCGCAGGATCAGCTGGGCCGCGACGGTCATCCGCGGCCGGGCTTGTTGGTGCCAGACCTGGCGTTGCCGCGGCGGATGTGGGCGGGGGGCGAGATGGAATTCGGGCGGGCCCTGCGCCCCGACGAGGTGGTCAAACGACAAACCACAATAGCCGACATTGCCGAAAAGGTCGGATCGACCGGCCCGTTGATCTTTCTGACGCAGAATTCGGTCTGGTCGGTCGGCGACGAGACGGTGATCACCGAACGGCGGGACTTCGTTTACCGCGAGAACCCCAGGCCCGGCGCGGGCGCAGCCCCCGATCCTGCCGCCGATTGGAAGGAGGGGCAGGTGTGGCAGGTGACACCCGACCCCGTCCTGCTGTTTCGCTATTCCGCCATGACCTTCAACGGCCACCGCATCCATTACGACCAGCCCTACGCCACGGCGGTCGAGGGCTATGACGGGTTGGTGGTGCATGGGCCGTTGCAGGCGACGTGGCTTTTGAACCTCGCCGCGTCCAAGCTTGGTGCGCTGCCCGGTCGCTTTCGCTATCGTGGGGTGGCGCCATTGATCTGCGGTCAGGCCGCGCGGGTGGAGGCCCGCCGGTCCGGGGCGGGTCTGGCGTTGCGGGTGCGAAACCCGGACGGCGTTGTGACGATGCAGGCGATGGCGGATTAGCGTCAAAGGCCGGGTCCGGGGGCGTTCAGACCCCCGCCGGATTGTCCACGCTGCCGCCCATGGCCTTGATGTCCTGATAGCGGTCACCGATGCGGTGATGCGGGCGGCCGCCGGTCGATGCGCCAAGCGCCACCACCAGTTCGTCGTG
>JANMCI010000149.1:0-8088 GCA_031361245.1 Rhodobacterales bacterium | reverse complement strand
GCTGGCACGAACGACTGGTTGCCAAAGCCGTCCTCGTCCGGATCGGGCATGAAAAGGTCGTCGGGGACCTGCTGCTGGACCGGCTTGGCCATCGGCACAGGCCGCAGCGGCGGGCTGGCAACCGGGTCAGGCTTGCGGATGCGGAAGCGGCTAACTTTGAGTTTCATAGTCATAAAGCTGTTTCGCTTCTTGCAGGGTTTCGAACATGTACAACTGCCCGTTCCGGAGCACGGCGGCGGAACGACAGAACTTCGCCAGGGTCGAGGGCTGGTGCGACACGACGATCACCGTGGATTTGGCAAGGCGTTCGCGCAGAATGCCCCCGGCCTTGCGGTTGAACTCGACGTCGGTCGAGGACGGCATCCCCTCGTCAATCAGATAGATGTCGAATTCCAGTGCCAGCATCAGCGAAAAGTTGTAGCGCGACCGCATGCCTTGGGAATAGGTGCCGACCGGCTGGTCAAAATACTCTGCAATGCCGGTAAGCCAGCGACAGAACCCTTCGACATAGTCGGGATCAAGCGAATAGAGCCGCGCGATGTATCTGCAGTTCTCGGTGCCCGAGTGCTTGTTGACGACGCCGCCCATGAAGCCCAGCGGAAACGAGATGCGCGAGGTGCGGGTGATCTTGCCCTCATCCGGCTTTTCGAGGCCCGCCATCATGTTGATGATCGTCGTCTTGCCCGTGCCGTTGCGCGCAAGGATGCCCAGCGAGTTGCCAAGCTCGACCTTGAAGGAGGCGCGGTCGAGGATGACCTTGCGCTGCTTGCCGGTCCAGAAGCTTTTGGAGACATTCATGAATTCGATCATGGCATCGTTTCTATCATGGGCGCCTTTGGCCCCACAGGTTGTCACATTCGTCTGGCACGCCGCCCGCCTTCGTTGCCGCCCGTTGCAAGGGCTAGCTTGTTATTGTTAATGACCGGTGCACGGCCACCGACCCTAAACTAGAGCCTAGCTCAACTGGAAACAATAGCGCGGGTTTCCGGCAGGATTATGTCCGCGTTGCCGACAATCGGCCTTTCTAGCGGCGGATGATCCGCGCGACCAGCAGGGCAACGGGGCCGGCGGCGAGGCTCAGGGCAAGACCAAGTCGCGCCGCTTCGGCAAGTTCTCCGCCAGGCAGGGCTATTCCGACGGCGAGGACGGGCACGGTGAAACCGGTACCCGAGATCAGGGCTATCAGCAGCAGTTCGGACAGGCGCAGATCCTTTGGCAGAACCCGCCCGGTGATGGCGCCGGCCAGAAGGGCGCCGCAAATCAGGCCAACGGGTTTGCCGAGCCACAGGGCCGCAAGCACCGAGCCGGTGGTGGGCGACCACGCGGCGAAGTCGACGCCGCCACGGGTCAACCCGAACAGAAACAGGATCCACGGCAGCATCCGCACCATCAGATGGGCAATGCGGTTCAACGGGTCGCTCAGAAACTCTTCAGCCTCGGCGAACAGGCCGAAGCTGCGTTCGGCATGCGGGATCACCGGGATCAGCGGCAAGAGCCCAAGCGCCGGCGGAAGGCCCGACAGGGCCACGCCGGACCAGACCAACGCCCCGGCCACAAGGTAGGGCCAAAGCGCATAGGCGCGCCGGTGCTGCAACTCGCTTGCCCGCGGGTTGGCAAGGCGGCTGAACCCCACCCAAACCACCAGCAGGGCGACGACAGGCAGCAACAACCAGAACGGCCGGATATCAGCGACAGGATTGGCGAGGCCGGTGACCAACAGACCTAGAATGTCAAAGGCGATGGTGATCAACAGCAAAAGGTGCAGCGCGGGATGGTCGCGGCCAAAAACGGCGCGGCCAAAGACATAGCACAGGACGACATCCGAGCCGAGCGGCACCGTCCAGCCGGTCAGAAAGTTCGCCTCTTCGGCCGTCACGAACAGATAGGACCACAGCATCCAAAGCGCCACGGCGCCGACCATGCCACCCAGAACCGCGCCGAGCGGCATCGACAGGCGCGCCCGCCCGGCAAGGGCGCCACGTTCCAGCACCAGCGCCTCCCACAACTCCTTGCCGATGAAGAACAGGAACAGCGCCATGAGCCCGTCCGAGACCAGCGACATCGGGGTCAGCGCCAGCGACGGCGCGCCAGTCCAGGCAGGAAGGGACAGATCGGCCAGCCGCAATTCGATCGCGTCATAATAGGAATTCGGTTTGAGATTGACCCAGGCCGTGGCGACCACGACCCCTCCAAGCAGGGCGCGGGCAAAATGGCGGACGAACGGGGAAACGCGATACATCGGGATTGCCTGCAAAGCGGGGCGCTTGGTGGCAAAGCCTTACCCTGCACATGGATTTGTGGCAACGCCGGGCGGATAATCAACAGTCAGTGTTGCCGTCCTGCATGCGAGGACCGGGACAGCGGCGCAGGCCGGCGCTAGGGTGGCCCCAAGATGGAGGTCGGATTGACGGACAAGTCCACGCTTCAGCAAGAGATCGAAGCCTGCACGCTGTGTGCGGCGCGCTTTGCCGCAACTGCCACCGCGCATCGCCCGCGTCCCGTGGTCTGGTTCCGCCCGGGCGCGCGGCTCTTGATCGCGGGGCAAGCGCCGGGTGCGCGGGTTCATGCCTCCGGACGGCCCTTTGACGACGCCTCTGGCGTCAGGCTCCGCGACTGGATGGGGATCCGGGCGGAGGACTTTTATGACCGCTCCCGCGTGGCGATTGTGCCCATGGCGTTCTGCTTTCCCGGCTATGACGCCAAGGGGGCCGATCTGCCGCCGCCGAAGATATGTGCGACGACGTGGCGCCGGCGGGTGCTGGAATCCTTGCCGGACATCCGGCTGACCCTGCTTGTCGGCGGGGCCGCGATGCGGTGGCATCTGGGCGCGGGTCCGGTCGCGGCACGGGTTGCCGCTTGGCGCGACCAGATGGGAGGCGGCATTTTCACCTTGCCGCATCCCTCGTGGCGCAATACCGCTGGCTGAAACGCAACCCGTGGTTTGAGGCCGAGTTGGTGCCAGAGTTGCGGGCGGCGGTGACAAGGGTGCTGGGGGCAGAATGACGGAACTCGACAGGCTTTACGCGGCAATGCAGGCGGGTGGTGACAGCGACGGTCTGGCGTTCTACCGCGCCTTGGCTGATGCCGAACTGTTCCTGCTGCTGGATGAGGAAGCCAGCGGCGAAGTCATGGCGCCGCGCGTCTTTGATCTGGCCGAGGGCGCGGTCCTGCTGGCCTTTGACAGCGAAGAGCGTCTGGCGGGTTTTTCCGATGCGGCGTTGCCCTATGCGGCTTTGCCCGGACGGGTGATTGCGGGGCAGATGGTGGGGCAGGGGCTGTCGTTGGGGCTCAATCTGGGATCGGGGGCCGCGTCAGAGACCATCTTGCCGCCGGATGCGCTCGACTGGCTGATGTCGATGCTGGATCAGGCCCCGCCCGCGACGCTGGAGGCGCGTGTTGCAGGGTTCGATGCACCCTCGGTTTCGGCGTCTGTGCTGGCGGCCCTGGGAAGCGCTCTTGCCCAAGCGGGCCGCGCCTTTGTGGTCGGGGTGCGGTATGCCGATGGGCGGCAAGGGCAGTTGCTGGCGCTGACCGGCGTCGCATCGGGGGCCGAGGCCAAGGTCGCCCGTGCCGTGACCGAGGCGATCGCCTTTTCCGGTATCGATGCCGGTGCCCTTGACGTGGTTTTTCTGGACCCCGACGACCCGGTGCTCGGACGCATGGCAGGGATTGCGCTGGTTCTGGAAGGCCACGCCCCTGCGCCACCCGAGGTCATTGACAAAGTCCCTGGCCCCAAGGCCCCCGGTCTGGACCCCGCCCGACCGCCGATCTTGCGCTGATACTGCGGTAATATAATACCTCATAACATAACATCATGTTTTGTAACGATTAAATGTTTCGTCCTGCCCTTGACCTGCGCGAGCCTTTCGACGATAAGCCGCCATCCGAGATCACGGGCAGGTCCGCCTGCCTTCCACCTATAGGGTTCCAAATGAAAACCTTCACCGCTACGCCTGCGGATATCGACAAGAAGTGGATCCTGATCGATGCCGAGGGCATCGTTCTGGGCCGCCTCGCGACCATCGTCGCCTCGATCCTGCGTGGCAAGAACAAGCCGACCTTCACGCCGCACATGGACATGGGCGACAATGTGATCGTCATCAACGCTGACAAGATCCAGATGACGGGCAACAAGCGCAAGGACAAGAAATACTTCTGGCACACCGGCCACCCGGGCGGGATCAAGTTCCGCACGGCTGCTCAGGTGCTGGATGGGGCACATCCCGAGCGTGTTGTGGAAAAGGCCGTCGAGCGCATGATCAGCCGCAACCGTCTGGGTGCCGTGCAGATGACCAACCTGCGCGTTTATGCTGGTGCCGTTCACCCGCATGAAGCCCAGCAGCCCACCGTCCTCGACGTGGCTGCGATGAACCCGAAGAACACGCGGAGCGCATGAGCATGTCCGACATCAAATCTCTCGACGATCTGAAATCGGCAGTGGGTGCCGCGGCTCCGGCCGTTGCCGCCGCCCCGGTCCGGGTTGCAGTCCGCGACAAGCTGGGCCGCGCCTATGCGACCGGCAAGCGCAAGAACGCCATCGCCCGCGTCTGGATCAAGCCCGGCTCGGGCAAGGTCATCGTCAACGGCAAGACCATGGCGGAATACTTCGCCCGTCCGGTGCTGCAGATGATCCTGGCCCAGGCCTTCACGGTTGCCAATGTGGAAGGCCAGTTCGACGTGATGGCCACCGTCAAGGGCGGCGGTCTGTCCGGCCAGGCCGGTGCGGTCAAGCACGGCGTGTCCAAGGCGCTGCAACTTTATACGCCCGAACTGCGCGGCGCGTTGAAAGCGGCGGGCTTCCTGACCCGCGACAGCCGCGTGGTCGAGCGCAAGAAGTACGGCAAGGCCAAGGCCCGCAAGAGCTTCCAGTTCTCCAAGCGCTGATTGGTCCTTCTTTCAATGGCAAAGGCCCGCTGGAAACAGCGGGCCTTTTGCATGGCGTCCACGCGAGGGACATTTCTGAAAGCGTTCATTTTCAGCAGGTAGCTTTGCGTTCTTAACCTGATCTTGACGCATTGGCCAAAAAAATGGGGCCGGCGAACCGGCCCAGTTGGGGAAACGAGGGTGTCAGGCGCGCCAGAACGGCTTTGAAGCCTCGGACGCGGCCGCCATCGGGTCGAGCCCGATATCAACCAGCATGTGATCGGACAGGCTGCGCAGATCCTTTCGGGTCCGGCGGCGCATTTCCCACGTCACGGCCAGCAAGGTCACGCGCAGCAGCACGCGCGATACGAGCGGCAAGGGATGCGTGGACAGGGCGAAGGCGTTGGACTGAGTCATTGCGGTCTCGATTGTATTGATACAAGTTGAATTATGAAGTAGCTTAACGATACAATCGCGCGCAATGAGTCGCCAGAGGAATATTGTCATGGATACAATCTGGCAGCCTGTTCTAAGTCCGGCAGACGGGCCGAAGTATCTGGCACTGGTAAGGGCGCTGCGGGATGCCGTAAAGGCCGGCGATCTGACCGAGGGGGCACGATTGCCGACGGTCCGGGATCTGGCGTGGCGATTGGGCGTGACCCCGGGAACAATTAGCCGGGCCTATCAGATTGGCACGCAGGAGGGGCTGTTGCAGGCCACTGTCGGTCGCGGCACCTTCGTCGCCTCCGCCCATCCGCGCCTGGGCCCCGTGGGGTCGCTGATACCCGAGCGACAGTTGCGGGCGGATCCGGGCCGCATCGACCTGCGCTCGCCCTCTTTGCCGGCCCTTGGGCAGGGCGAGGCGATTGCTGCGGCCTTGCAGCGGATTTCCATGCAGAACAGTGCGGAATGGCTTGATTACCCTAATCAATCTCAGGAACAGCCGCTGCGCGAGGCGGTCTGTGACTGGCTGGGGCACCGGGTGTTGGGCAGCTTTGGCGCCCAAGACATCATGCTGACCCATGGCGGCCAGAACGCCATCGGGCTGACCCTTGACTGCTGCCTGCGCGGGGATCGGCCCGTGGTGCTGACCGAGGAGCTGTCCTATCCCGGCTTTCGCTATGCCGCCCGTGCGGCACGGGCCGAGGTGATCGGCATCGAGATGGATCGCGAGGGTATCCGGCCCGAGGCGCTGGAGGCGGCCTGCCGCCGTCATGGGCCGCAGGTTCTGTGCCTGACACCTTCGGGGCAGAACCCCTCGACAGCGCAGATGTCGCGTGAGCGGATGTCGCAGATTGTATCAATCGCCGTGCGACACAATCTGCAGATCATCGAGGATGAATGCTACCCCGCGACCGATTCCGGGGCGCCGAGCCTGCGCGCCCTGGCGCCGGATCGGGTCTGGTACATGGGGTCGCTGTCCAAGACCTTTTCGGCGGCGCTGCGGTTTGGTTATGTCGTCTGCCCGGCCGGCATGGGCGAGGCGGGTCGGCTGACGGCGCAACACAGCTATTTCGCGCTGTCCCGGCTGACCTCGGCGCTGTGTCTGGACCTTCTGGTCTCGGGACGGGCCGCGGCGATCCGCGAGGCGGTGATCGCCGAATATTCCGAGCGTCTGCAGATCGTGGTCAACCGCCTTGGGGCGTTTGATCTGGGTTGGGCGGCCGGTCTGCCCTTTGTCTGGCTTCAGATGCCGCAGGGCTGGCGCGCCTCGACCTTTGCCAAGGCGGCGGAGGAAGCGGGCGTTCTGATGCGGTCGGCGGATCAGTATGCCATGGTGCATGGCCGCGCGCCCAACGCAGTGCGGCTGGCGGTTGCGGGCAACTGCACGCGCAGCGATCTGGAGCGGGGCGTCGACATATTGGCGCGGCTTCTGGCCAATCCGCCCAGCGACATGGCGGTCTGACTGGCAAAGTCACTGTGACCTGCAAGACTCAGTCCGGGCGTCAATCATCGGGTAACCTATTGACGGCATTGATGGCTGTGCACCAAACTCGCCTCGTCGAGCATAAGGATGACCCGAATGGGCACACAAACGACCTTTCACGCACCGGGCAACGGCGCGGATTTTCTGGGCTGGCGGATCAGTCGCGCAGGCTCCACTGAAATCGTCTATGAAGATGGCGCAGCACACCGGATGGTGTGGCGGGTCAGCTCGGGTGCCGGCCACGAAGCCGCGCTGTCCGAGGTTTTGCAGATGGCCGTGAAAGCGGCCCGCGTGGTTCCGACGCTGATACAAGAGCTGCAAAAGCGGGCAATCAACGTCGAACGGCTGGCAATTTAGCCCGGACGCCTTGCCAAGCCACGCCGTGCCTTGCGGTCTTGTTGATCAATGCGCTTGCTTTGCCGCAAGCAATCCGGTTAATTTGATCAAACGTTGAAAGCAACGCAGCCGACAGGGTGACAAATGTCTGAAAAGCGCCGCTTCTGGGGATCAGAGGCCGCAAGTGGTCTGGCACTGATCAGTCCCACCGCACTTTATGCGATCCTGCTTCTGGCCGCACCGCTGGCCGCGACGCTGCTCTATTCGGTGTTCACCGATGGCTATCTGACCGTCGAGCCGATCTTCACCCTGAAGAATTATGCCGACGCATGGACCAATCCGGTCGTGCAATCGGTGATGGCGCGGTCGATCTCGGTGTCGATGCTGGTGACAGCGACCACGGTTCTGCTGGCTTATCCGGTGGCCTATTTCGTCAGCTTCAACGTGGCGTCCGACAAGAAGGGGCTATGGCTTTTTCTGATCACCATCCCGTTCTGGACGTCTTATGTGATCCGGGTGTTCATGTGGAACGTCATGCTGGGGCGGACAGGGGTGATCAACTCGGCCCTGATCGGAACCGGAATCGTCGACACGCCGTTCGACATGAATTACTCGGTGCAGGCGATGGTGCTGACGCTGGCTCATGCCTATGCACCCTTTGCCATCCTGCCGATCTATGTGGCGCTGGAAAAGATTGACCGCTCGCTGCTCGAGGCGGGGCAGGATCTGGGCGAGACGCGTTTCACGACCTTCCTGAGGGTGACACTGCCCCTGTCGATGACCGGGGTAGTGGCGGCCGTTCTGATCGTCTTCATCCCGGTGATCGGGGATTATGTGACGCCAAACCTCGTGGGCGGCGGCAAGTTCCCGATGATTGCCAACATCATCGAAAAGCTGATGCTGAAGGCGGACAACAAGCCCCTGGGCTCGGCGATTGCCACGTCGGCCATGCTGCTGGTGGG
>JANMCI010000015.1:0-1563 GCA_031361245.1 Rhodobacterales bacterium | reverse complement strand
GGCACATTCTTCGAGCACGGCCTGGGCAGTCTCGAAACCAGCGTCTTCAAAACCGGGGATCAGCGCTACCTGTTCGATGTTGGCGAGGTGCTTCATCGCGACCAGCATGTCTTGGATGGGGGCTTTATAGGTCATTTCTTTGTCTCGGAAAGCTGTTTTGAGCGTAAAAAAACAGCCCTGTTGACGAGGGTCAAGAGGGCTGTGAGAGGCGTTTTAAGTCCTGCTGAGGGCTGAACTTACAGGGCAGCCACCAACTCAGGCACCGCCGTGAACAAGTCAGCCACCAGGCCGTAATCCGCCACACTGAAAATAGGCGCTTCTTCGTCCTTGTTGATCGCGACGATGACCTTGCTGTCCTTCATGCCCGCGAGATGCTGGATCGCCCCCGAGATGCCGACGGCCACGTAAAGATCCGGCGCCACGACCTTGCCGGTCTGACCGACCTGCCAATCATTGGGTGCATAGCCACTGTCCACCGCGGCGCGGCTGGCACCAACGGCTGCGTTCAGCTTGTCGGCAAGCTTTTCGATCAGATCAAAGCTTTCCTTCGACCCGACGCCGCGCCCGCCCGACACCACGATCCCGGCGCTGGTCAGTTCGGGGCGGTCAGAGGTCGCCACGCGGTCCTCGACCCAGGCCGACAGACCCGAATCCCCCGGCCCGCCGATCTTTTCGACCGCCGCCGACCCGCCTGCACCCACGGCGCTAAAGCCTGCGGTGCGAACCGAGAACACCTTTTTGGTGTCTGTCGATTTGACGGTCTGCACGGCGTTGCCAGCATAGATCGGACGCTCGAACGTATCGGCGTCCAGAACCGCCGTCACATCCGAGATGACCATGACGTCCAACAGGGCCGCCGCACGCGGCAGCACGTTCTTGTTGAACGCCGTGGCCGCTCCGCAGATATGGCTGTAGGCGCCGGACAGACCGGCCACCAGAGCTGCCGTGGATTCGCCCATGCCGTGGCAATAGGCGTGATCATCGGCAAACAGCACTTTGGCGACACCCTGCAGGGTCGCCGCCTCGGCGGCTGCGGCGTCACCGCCCGTGCCCGCCACAAGCACATGCACCTCGCCCAGACCCGCGACGGCCGCCAGCGCCTTGGCAACCTGATCGGTCGCCAGATGCCCCTCGTTCACATCCGCAATCAGCAGAACGGCCATCAGATCACCCCCGCTTCGTCTTTGAGTTTCGCGATCAGTTCGTCGACCGAGCCAACCTTGACCCCGGCCTTGCGGCCCACCGGCTCCACCGTCTTGACGACGGTCAGGCGCGGAGTGACGTCCACGCCATAGTCCGCCGGCGTCTTCATCGCCATCGGCTTGGCCTTGGCCTTCATGATGTTGGGCAGCGACGCATAACGCGGCTCGTTCAGCCGCAGATCGACCGTCACGATAGCGGGCAT
The DNA here is from genome assembly GCA_031361245.1 of Rhodobacterales bacterium. Lineage (GTDB taxonomy): Bacteria > Pseudomonadota > Alphaproteobacteria > Rhodobacterales > Rhodobacteraceae > Stagnihabitans. The sequence continues at coordinate 158 of JANMCI010000015.1, read as the reverse complement.
CTTGACGCTGATCGACTGCAACCCGCCGTCAACCTCACGCGTGACGACGGCGGTGTCGCCGTTCACGGCCAGTTCGGACACAAAGGTCGCATGCGACCAGCCCAGCAGGGCGGCCAGCATCTGGCCGGTGGCGTTCTTGTCGTTGTCGATGGCCTGCT
>JANMCI010000112.1:0-2445 GCA_031361245.1 Rhodobacterales bacterium | reverse complement strand
TTTCAGGACGTGACGGGCAAGTTCAACGCCACCAATTACCGCCAGTTGCTGGAACAGGCCGGACTGACCGTCAAGGCCTATGAAGCCGGCCTGCGCGCCGACATTGCCCGCACCGTGCTGCAAGGCGCCGTGATCGGTGGCGTCGTGGCCCCGGCTGCGATGACCGACACGCTGCTCGTCTATTCTGGCGAAAAGCGCGGCTTTTCGGTCCTGCAGTTCTCGGAAGCCTCCCTGCCCTCCAAGATCCCCGCCCCGACCGAGGACCAGATCAAGACCTACTACGACAGCCATATCGACCTCTTCACCCGGCCAGAAGCCAAACGCATCACCTATGCCGCGCTGTCGCCCTCCGACATTGCCCCGAAACAGACGGTGGACGAGGCTGCGGTCAAGGAGCTTTATGACTCCCGCCTCGCCGACTATGTCGTGCCCGAAAAGCGGCTGGTTGAACGGCTGGTCTATCCCTCGGACGCCGAAGCCGCCGCAGCCAAGGCGCGACTTGACGCTGGCGAAAGCTTTGAGACGCTGGTCAAGGACCGCGGGCTGGAACTGGCCGATGTCGACCTTGGCGATGTGTCCAAGTCCAGCCTCGGCGCTGCGGGCGAGGCCGTCTTTGCCCTCACCGGCCCCGGCATTGTCGGCCCCCTGCAATCCAATCTCGGACCCGCCCTCTTCCGGATGAATGCCATTCTGGCCGCTCAGGAAACCACGCTGGCCGAGGTGCACGACCAACTGGCGCTGGAGTTGCAGACCAAATCCGCGCTCCGTGCGATTTCTGATCAGGCGCCCGCGATTGACGACGCCCTTGCCGGCGGCGCCACCCTCGAGGATATCGTGCGCGACTTCGGCATGACCCTCGCCACGACCGACTATGTGTCCGGCGCCCCTGACAATGACCTCGTCGCCGCCGACCGAGCCTTTGCCGCCGCCGCCGACAAGCTGGCCACCGGCGACTATCCCGAAGCTGTGCAACTGACCGAGGGCGGTCTGGTCGCAATGCGCCTTGACGCGATCGTGCCGCCCGCCCCCGTCGCTCTGGACAAGATCCGCGACAAGGTTGCCGCGGCGTGGACGGCGGACCAGCTGGCCGCAGCCCTGACCGCGCAGGCCACCGCCGCTGACGCCGCCGTCAAGGCCGGGGCCAGCCTGTCTGCCCAAGGTCCGGTTACCGTGATCCCGCCCGCCACCCGCGACGCCACACCGGCTTCGACCACGCCCGAGGTCATCCGGGCCGTGTTCTCAATGTCGGCAGGCGAGGTTCGGCTGATCGACACGCCGGACTTCAAGGGCCTTGTGCAGCTTGACAGCATCACCCCCCTCGATCCGAAAGCCGAGACCTCCAAGACCGCGAGGGACGCGATCGCCGGTCAGATCCAGCAAGACATCGCGCAGGACATCTACGGCCTGTTCACGTCGGCGATGACGGCGCAGGGCGGGCTCAAGATTGATCAGGCGGTGATCACCGCCGTCCAGGCCCAGATGAACTGAGGACGGCACCTGATGACCCTGCAGCCCAGTTTCGAGGCCTTTGAACGCGATTGGGCGCAAGGCAGCAATGCCCTCGTCTACGCCCGCCTTGCTGCCGACCTCGACACGCCGGTCTCGCTGATGGCCAAACTGGGCGAGGCGCGGTCGGATACGTTCATGCTGGAATCGGTCACGGGCGGCGAGGTGCGCGGCCGCTATTCCGTCGTCGGCATGAAGCCCGATCTGATCTGGCGCTGTGACGGCACGCGCTCTGCCGTGAACCGCGACGCCCGCTTTGACGCGACCGCCTTTCACGATCAGCCGGGTGAACCGCTGGCCAACCTGCGCGCGCTCATCGCAGAAAGCCGGGTCGATCTGCCGGAGGGTCTGCCGGCGATTGCCGCAGGCCTGTTCGGCTATCTCGGCTATGACATGATCCGCCTTGTCGAACACCTGCCCGATGTGAACCCCGACCCGCTCGGCCTGCCCGATGCCGTCTTGCTGCGCCCCTCGGTCGTGGCAGTGCTGGACGGGGTCAAGGGCGAGGTGACGGTGGTTGCCCCGGTCTGGGCCGCATCCGGCCTTTCAGCCCGTGCCGCCTATGCCCAGGCGGCAGAACGTGTGATGGACGCGCTGCGCGACCTCGACCGCTCTCCTCCCGCCCAGCGCGACCTTGGCGAAGCCGCCCCGGTGGGCGAGGCCGTGTCGAATTTTTCGCATGACGGCTACAAGGCCGCCGTCGAAAAGGCGAAAGACTACATCCGCGCCGGCGACATCTTTCAGGTCGTGCCGTCGCAGCGCTGGACGCAGGATTTCACACTGCCGCCCTTTGCCTTTTACCGCAGCTTGCGCCGCACCAATCCGTCGCCCTTCATGTTCTTCTTCAACTTCGGCGGCTTTCAGGTGATCGGCGCCAGCCCCGAGATTCTGGTGCGTCTGCGCGATGGCGAGGTGACCGTCCGCCCCATCGCCGGCACC
>JANMCI010000061.1:0-14097 GCA_031361245.1 Rhodobacterales bacterium | reverse complement strand
GCATCACCGGCGACACTGGCATCGACACGGTGGATTATTCGACCTCGACCGGCGGGGTCATAATCAACCTCTTTGTCAACACCGCCTCGGGCGGCGATGCCGAAGGCGACACCTTCTCGGGCATCGAGAATGTCATCGGCGGCGCCGGCGCGGACACCATCGACGGCGGTGCCGGCCTCGACACGCTGTCCTATGCCACCTCGTCGGCAGGGGTCAGTGTCAACTTCGCCTTGGGCATCGGGTCCGGCGGCGATGCGGCGGGTGACGACATCGCCGGCATCCAGAACCTGATCGGCTCGAACTTCAACGACACGCTGGTCGGCAAAGGGGCCGAGGACAACGTGCTGTGGGGGGGTGCCGGCAATGATCAGCTTAGCGGCGGCACCGGCATCGACACGCTTTACGGCGGAACGGGCGACGACACCTACACCGTCGACAGCACGCTGGTCATCTACGGCGGCATCAGCAGCACCGTCTACGACCTTGCCGTTGAGGACGTCGGCGGCGGCATCGACACCGTCCAGACCGGTTTCAGCTGGACCCTTGGCGACTATTTCGAGAACCTGACCCTCACCGGCCTTGCCGATATCGATGGCACTGGCAATGCGCTGGACAACATCATCACCGGCAATGAAAGCACGTTGTCCACGTCGTCGCTGCGCGGCTTCAACCTGCTCTTGGGGATGGCGGGCAATGACACGCTCATCGGGCTTGGCGGCAACGACACGCTGGACGGCGGCTCCGGCAACGACGCCATGGCCGGGGGCACCGACAGCGACACCTATGTCATCGACAGCATCGGCGACACGGTGCTCGAGCTTTCGGGCGAAGGTGTGGACATCGTCCTCAGCAGCCTCGACTACACAATCTCGACCTATGTCGAGAACCTGACCCTGACCGGCACCGCCGATCTCGACGGCACCGGCAACGTCTTCACCAACCGCCTGACCGGCAACGCCGGTGCCAACCAGCTGTTCGGCCTTGACGGGAACGACTCGCTTTATGGCGGTGCCGGCAACGACACGCTTGACGGCGGCAACGGCAACGACAGCCTCACGGGTGGCGAAGGCGACGATCTCTTCGTCATCGACACCGCCATCGACTTCATCTCCGAGCTCAGCACCGGTGGCACCGATACCGTGCAAAGCACCGCGACCTACACGCTTGGCCTTTATGTCGAGCATCTGACCCTTGCGGGAACCGCTGCCATCAACGGCACCGGCAACGCGTCTGCCAACATCCTCACCGGCAACACGGCCGCGAACCTGCTCAACGGCTCGGCGGGCAATGACACCCTCTTCGGCGGTGCGGGCGCTGACACCCTGGACGGCGGCACCGGCGACGACAGCATGTCCGGCGGCGACGGCAATGACAGCTACATCGTCTCGAGCACGGCCGATGTCGTGGTCGAAGCGGCGGCCCAAGGCAATGACACCGTCTCGTCCGCGGTCGCCTGGACCCTGGTCACCGATGTCGAAAACCTTGTCCTGACCGGCGGCTCCAACGTGAACGGCACCGGGTCCGAGCAGTCCAACAGCATCACCGGCAACTCCGGTGCCAACGTCCTGACCGGCAATGACGGCAACGACACGTTGCTGGGCGGCGGTGGCAATGACACGCTGATCGGCGGCGCCGGCACCGACAGCCTTGTCGGCGGCACCGGCAATGACACCTATATCGTCGACGGCGGGGCCGACGTTCTGGTCGAGGATGCCTTGGGCGGCACCGACACGGTCTCCAGCTCGGTGAACATCGCGCTCGGGGCCGAGCTTGAGGTGCTGGTCCTGACCGGAACCGCTGACCTGACCGGCACCGGCAATGCCACCGCCAACACGATCACCGGCAATACCGGCCACAACAGCCTGACTGGCGGCGCCGGCAACGATACCATCAACGGCGGTGCAGGCGATGACACGCTGGACGGCGGCACCAACAATGACAGCATGATCGGTGGCGACGGCAACGACGTCTATTATGTCGACGACATCGGCGACAAGGTCAACGAGCTTTCCCTCGGCGGCACCGACACCGTGCGGTCAGCCATCGACCTCTTGATGAGCAGCTATGTCGAGAACCTGATCCTCACCGGAACGGGCAACCTCGCAGGCACCGGAAACACCGGCTCCAACGTCATCACCGGCAACGCCGGCAACAACGCGCTGACGGGTGGCCTCGGCGATGACACCATGATCGGCGGCGGCGGGGCCGACACGCTGGACGGCGGGTCGGGCAATGACAGCATGTCCGGCGGCATCGGCAACGACGCCTATCTCATCGACAACACCCTTGACACGGTGGACGAACTTGCAGCCCAGGGCCGTGACCGTGTCAGCTCGACCATCAGCTATACCCTGCTCGCCAACTTCGAGGATCTGACCCTTCTGGGCACGATCGGCAACAGCGGCACCGGCAACACGCTGGACAACGAGATCATCGGCAACACCGGCGGCAATTCGCTGTCCGGCCTTGACGGCAACGACAGCATCGACGGCGCGGGCGGCAACGACACGATCAACGGCGGACTTGGCCGCGACACCATGACCGGCGGGACCGGCAACGATCTGTTCTTTGTCGACAACGCCAGCGACGTCGTGAACGAGGCTGCCCTCGGTGGCACGGACACCGTCCAGACCGCCCTGAACCACACCCTGGCGGCCGAGGTCGAAAACCTCATCCTGACCGGAACGGCCAATCTGACCGGCACCGGCAACATCCTGTCCAACAGCATCACCGGCACCGACGGCACCAACCTGCTGTCCGGCCTTGACGGCAACGACTCGCTTTACGGCGGCGCGGGCAATGACACGCTGAACGGCGGGACGGGCAATGACAGCCTGACCGGCGGCCTTGGCGATGACCTCTACTTCATCGACAGCGCGACCGACAAGATCACCGAAACCTCGACCGGTGGCGTCGACACCGTGTCAACCGCGCTGACCCACACGCTGGTCAGCTACCTTGAAAACCTGATCCTCACCGGCAGCGCTGCGGTGAACGGCACCGGCAACTCCTCGGCCAACGTGCTGACCGGCAACTCGGGCGACAACGTTCTGGCGGGCGGTTCTGGCGGCAATGACACGCTGATCGGCAACGCCGGCAATGACACGCTGGATGGCGGCAACGGCACCGACAACATGCAGGGCGGTGCCGGCAACGATTACTACATCGTTGACACCGCCTTTGAAGTGCTGACCGAGGCGGCAGGTCAAGGCACCGACACCGTCCAGAGCAATGTCTCCCTGACCTTGGGGGCCAACTTTGAAAACCTGATCCTGACGGGGACGCTGACGGCAAGCGGGACCGGAAACGTGCTGAACAACCGGATCACCGGCAACGGGGCCATCAACGTGCTGAACGGGATGGACGGCAACGACACCCTTGTCGGCGGTGTCGGCAATGACAACCTGACCGGTGGCAACGGCGCGGATCACTTCGCGTTCAACACGGCCACGTCGGGCGTCGATGTCATCACCGACTTCAACGCGCTGAACGGCGGCCCGCCCGAAGGCGACGTGCTGGAATTCACCGGCCTGCTGAACGGCACCTTTGCCTATCTCGGCTCGGGCGGCTTCACCGCCAGCGGCAACACGCAGGCCCATGTAAGCGGCAGTCAGGTCCAGCTGGACTTTGACGGCAACGGCGTATCGGACATGTCGATCACCTTGACCGGATTGATCAATGCGTCGCAACTGTCGGCGCTGGATTTCCTCTTCAACTGATCGCAGCTCTCAATCAGCGTGACGAATGCTAAGGGGGCGAACGCCAGTTCGCCTCCCATCTTGTTGGACCCAAAACCTGCGCCGTTGCCGGCGGATGTCGCCTGCGACAATCCTTTCATTTTGGTTAACGTAAACCTCTAAACCATTGTTTATGATAGGTAATAACCGATGTCGTCAAAAGCGACATCACCCCTTCAGCAGCGCGTCGATCTCGGCTCGCGATGGCATCGACGGTGCTGTGCCTGCCCGCGTCACCGAAATTCCCGCCGTGGCAGAGCCAAAGCGCACTGCCGCCACCGGGTCCATGCCCTCGCTCAAGCCCGCCGCAAATCCGCCGTTGAAGGCGTCGCCCGCCCCCGTTGTCTCGACCACACGGCCCGCCTTGAAGGGCGGGACATGCACGGTCCGGGCGCCGTCATGATAAAGCGCGCCCTTCTCGCCCAGCGTGATGACCGCTGCCCCCGCCCCCTTGGCGCGCAGGGCCTTGGCCGCCACCAGCGCCTCCTCGACCGAGGTGACCGCAACGCCCGTCAACGCTTCAGCCTCGCTTTCATTCGGCGTCACATAATCGCAAAAGGCCAGCATCCCGTCGGGCAGGGTGGCCGCCGGGGCCGGGTTCAGGATCGTCGTCACCCCCGCCGCAGTGGCGAGTTTCAGGGCATACAGCGCCACCGGAATCGGCTGCTCCAACTGGGTGATGAAGACCTTGGCCCCCCGGATCAGCCCGGCATTGGCATCGACATCGCCGGTCGAGATCTCGGCCGCGGCCCCCGGCGAGATGATGATGGCATTGTTGCCCGTCGCATCCTCGATGAAGATATAGGCGGCCCCGGTATAGCTGTCGGCATGCTGGGTCACCGCGGGGTGCACCCCGGCCTTCTTCCACGTTGCAAGGGCTATGTCGGCAAAGGCATCAGCCCCCAGCCTGCTGATGAAATGCGTCTCCGCCCCCGCCATCGCCGCCGCAACCGCCTGATTGGAGCCCTTGCCCCCCGGCCCCAGCACAAAGCTGCGCCCCAGGATCGTCTCGCCCATCTTCGGCTGACGCGGCGCGCGATAGGCGGTGTCGGCCACGAACACGCCCAGAATGACAACCTTGCCCATTTATGCCTCTGGCGGGATCACGCCCTTGCGAAAGATGAAACAGCCATAGAACCGCCGCTCACCGGTCTGGATGACCGCATAGGCGGTCTTGGCCCGCTCGTAAAAGTCAAACCGCTCGATGCTGACCATCTTGCGCGGCCGCCCCTCGGCGGCGTCGATCTTGGCCTGCACTTCGGCCTGCACCGGCTCGATCTTGTCGGGGTGGCCCACAACTTCCATGCGGCCCGCGAAATCATCGACAAAGGTGTCCAGCGGCAGCACCGACAAGACCGCCTCGACCGCCTCGGCGCAGGTCAGATTGTCCATCCGCAGCAAATCCCCCAGCACGGTCTGGCGCGCGATGCTGTCCGATGGGAAATTGGTGTCCGCAATCACCAGCGTATCGCCGTGTCCCATGGCGCGCAGCGCAAACAACACCTCGGCATTCAGCCGGTTGTCGAGATTTTTCAGCATGTCCGTCCCCCCTCACGCGCCCAGCCGCACTTCACACGCCCGGCCCCACTTCACATGCCCGGCCCCACTTCACATGCCCGGATGGTCGCGCACCGCCCCCGCCATGGCAAGGCCCAGCGCAACCTGTGCCGCGGCCTCGTAGTGGATGCCATCAACCGGGCTGACCCTGATGACCGCACCCGCATCAAAGAACCCCACCCCCATCCGCACCGTCATGTCCCGGATTGCTGCGGCCAGCCCCTGCGACTTGGCCGCCCCTCCCGCGAACATCTCGGCCAGACAGCCGACCTCCAGAATGGGCGGCGGGGCGACAACGAGGATCTGCGGCACGCCGTCCCGGCCAGCCGCAGCACCCTGGATCACCCGCACCAACCGGTCCAGACAAAAGGCAATGTCGGCGGGGCTGACGTGAAAGCAGTTCTTCAGATCATTGGTCCCCAGTTTGACAATCACCAGATCGAGCGGCTTGTGGCTCTCCAGAAGCGACGGCAGCACCCGGATGCCGCTGCGATGCTCGCCCTCCATCGGGTCGTCATGCACCGTTGTGCGTCCCGGATGCCCCTCGGCGATCACTTCATATCCGTCGCCCAGCGCCTGCCCCATCACGGAAGGCCACCGTGCCGCATGGTCAAAGCGTCCCGATCCGTCGAGGGACGCCATCGGCATCGTGCCATGGGTGTTGCTGTCGCCAAAGCACAGGACGGTCCGCAGGGTCACAGCCGCTCTCCGCTATCGCCGTCAAACAGATGCGCCGCACCGGGCGCGGGCCGCAGGAACACCTGCTGGCCGGGCTGGAACGTCTGCCGCTCGCGCAGCACGACCGTCATCTCCTGACCGCCGGCCCGCAAGACCAGATGGATCTCCGCCCCCGTCGGCTCCACCACCACGACCGTCGCCGCCTGACCCGCATCCGACAGCACCAGATGCTCGGGCCTTATGCCATAGGTGATCTTCTTGCCCGGCGGCAACCGCGCCTCCAGCGGGAACGCCACCCCGTCGCCCGCAAAGCTGCCATCCGCCGCGACCTCTCCGGCCAAAAGGTTCATCGCGGGAGAGCCGATGAAGCCCGCCACGAACACATTCGCCGGGTGGTCATAAAGCTCCAGCGGAGCGCCGATCTGGCTGATCCGCCCGTCGCGCATCACGACGATGCGGTCAGCCATGGTCATGGCCTCGATCTGGTCATGGGTGACATAGACCGTCGTTGTGCCAAGCCGCTGGTGCAACTCACGGATTTCCGACCGCATCTGAACGCGAAGCTTGGCATCAAGGTTGGAGAGGGGTTCGTCAAACAGAAACACCTGCGGGTCCCGCACAATGGCCCGACCCATGGCGACCCGCTGCCGCTGCCCGCCCGACAAGGCGCGCGGATAGCGCTCGAGATAGGGCTTCAGCCCCAGAATATCGGCGGCCTTGTTGACCCGCGCGTCGATCTCGGCCTTCGACATCCGTGCCATCTTCAGCGCAAACGACATGTTGGCCGCCACCGTCTTGTGCGGGTAAAGCGCATAGTTCTGGAACACCATGGCAATGTCGCGCTCGGCCGGCGGCAGATTGTTCACCACCCGGTCCCCGATCGCGATCGTGCCCGCCGAAATGCTCTCCAGCCCCGCGATCATCCGCAGGAGGGTGGATTTTCCGCAACCGGAGGGCCCGACCAGCACCACGAATTCGCCGTCCGGGATGTCGACGCTGACCCCATGCACAACCGGCATCGCCCCATAGGATTTCTGCAAATCGCGGATTCTGACCTCAGCCATTTCGCCTCCCCAACCCCGCGCCCCGCCGGGTCGCCTGTCAAAGTCGTAGCGCAGCCTTTGGCGCCTGTCCATCGCCTGGACATACTAACATGTTAGATGCTTGACTCACTTCGCCTTCGCTGAAAAGGTGTGAATTGGGCGGCCATGGGCCGGACCATACTTGGGGAAGCCTGCCAAGAATGACGCCACAATCGGGCGCGGGGCTAACCCCTATGAACTGCCTGATTGCGGGCAGAACCAACTTGGGAGGAATTAGATGAAAGTCGAACTCTACAACCAGATCGTCCGCTCCGGCCTGACCCGGCGCGGCGTTCTGAAAGGGGCTGCCGCAACCGGTGGCTTGGCTGCCATGGGCGGTTTGACCCTTGGCACCGCTGCCATGGCGCAGGACGACGTCCGCGCCGCCATCCTAGCTATTCCGGGCGTGAATCAGGGCTCTCCAACCGAGGCCGACTGGCAAAAGGTCGGTGCTCTTTGCCTTGGACCGACGAAGACCAACGTGGCAGAAGGCGAATTCGCCGGTGTCGAATTGACCTTCTTCGGCATCAACAACCAAGGCCTGCACAACCTCCTGTTTCGGGCCATGCTGAAGTCTTGGGAAGAATATACCGGCGCTAAGCTCAACTGGATTGACTTGGCGCAAGCCGACTACAACCCCCGCCTGCAACAGTCGATTGCAACAGGGACCGTCGACTTTGACATCCTGGCCATGGGGGCCCCGCTGGAAGGCGATACCGCCAGCAAGGGCCTGCTCGACGAAATGCCGGATTGGGTCAAGACCCAGATCGACATGGACGACTATGTGAACTACCTCAAGGCTCCAGTGGGCACCTGGGCGGGCAAAACCTACCGCATCTCGATCGACGGCGACTGCCATACGACCTCCTATCGCAAGGATTTCTTCACCGATCCGGCCATCACAGCCGCCACCGGGATGACCGAAGTGCCCGATACCTGGGCCAAGGTGCAGGCCTTCACCAAGGCGCTCAAGGGTCAGAAAGACCCGCTTACCGGCGGCGATGCCTTCGGCTTCCTCGACCCGCTGAAATACTCTTGGGGAGGCTTCGGCTTCTACTTTCTTGGTGACCGCGCCGCGGCCTATGCCAAGCATCCCGATGATCCGGCCTGGCTGTTCGATGCCGACACCATGAAGCCGCGCATCAACAACCCGGGCTGGGTGCAGGCCATCCAAGATGTGCTTGATCTGGTCAAGGACGGGGCATATCCACCCGATCAGGTCAATACCGATCCCAATGGCACTGCCTTCTCGCAGTTCCTGGCCGGGACCGGCTCGATGGTCACCTGGTGGGGCGATGTCGGCTCGCAAGCCAAGACGCTCGACACGTCCGTCGTCGGCGACGTCACCGGCTTCTCGATCAACCCCGGCGCCGACAAGGTCTACAACTCCAAGACCGGCGCTTGGGAAACCCCGGCGAGCCCGAACTTCGCTCCGAACATGGCCTATCTCGGCTGGGGCGTCTATGTGACCAACCGCGTCTCGTCCGATGAGAAAAAGCGCAAGGCCGCCTGGTCTGTAGCTGCCCATCTCGGCGGCAAGGACCTGTCGTTGTGGATGGCCGCCTATCCCTCGGGCTTCCAGCCCTACCGCAACAGCCACTTCAACTATGCCGAGTATGAAGCGGCGGGCTATGATCGCGCCTTCATGGAGGACTATCTCGGCTCCAACGCCGACAGCTACAACCATCCCAACGCTGCAATCGAACCGCGGATTCCTGGTATATTCCAGTACTATTCGATTGCCGAAGACGAAATGGTGAAAGGTGTAGCCGGTCAATACGCCTCGGCTCAGGAAACCGCCGATGCGATTGCCGCGGCGTGGGAGAAGATCACCGACCAGATCGGCCGTGACAGCCAGATCGCGCTCTACAAGGCGTCGCTCGGCATGTGAGCCCAAAGGGTGCGCAATTGGCCGCTTTTTTCGGTACCGAAAAAGGCGGTGTGCGCGCCCTGCCCAAATCATCGTAGGGTGCGCATTCATTGCGCACCTTTTTTTGCACCGCGAGGCCGCGATTGACGCCTGACATCCACGATCCGGCCTATGTCGCCGGGGTGTTTGACCGCTGCTCCAAAGCCTACCGCCGCTGGTCCGCGGTCGCGTCTTTCGGCTTCATCTGGGCGTGGCGTCGCTCCTGCGCCCGCGCCCTCCCCCGCCTTTCCGGCCCGTCGCCGCACGTTCTGGACCTGATGGCCGGCACCGGTGAAATCTGGCCGCATCTTCTTGCGGCCCACCCCGAACTCCACCGCATCACCGCCATCGACATCTCGCGCGGGATGCATGACCACGCCGTCGATCACCTGCACAAGATGCGCAGCGACAAGATCAGCCACCGCCACGCCGATGCGCTGACCAACGACCTGCCCGACGCGATGGCCGACGGCATCGTCTGCTCCTTCGGCCTGAAGACGTTGAGCAAACCCCAGCAAACCGCCTTCGCCGCCCAGATCGCCCGCCTCTTGAAACCCGGCGCGGGCTTTGCGCTGGTCGAGGCCGGCGACCCCCACGGCTGGACGCTCCGCCCGCTTTATCGCCTCTATCTCGACCGGGTCCTGCCCCAGATCGAGCGGCTGTTCCTCAATGGCGCTCAGGACTTCTCGATGCTTGGCATCTACACCCGCGAATTCCGCGACATCTCGCATTTCGCCGATGCCCTTGCTGCCACGGGGTTGGAGGTCAGGGTGAAACGCCATGTCTTCGGCTGCGCCTGGCAAGTGTCGGGTCGCAAGCCCGGCCAATAAATGCACGGTCCGGCAACAAGTTGCTTGAATGACCGCCCCCCATGGCTAACATGCTAGCATGAATGATCGGGGTTCTGCGGCATGAGCGAAGGCGACCTTCTCCACATCGTCACCAACGACAACATCAGCCCGACCCGCGCCGCCTTTGGCCGCGCGGTGATCTGGGGGTCGGTCGTCGTGCTGGCAGTGGTGGCCGTGCTGCAAAGTCTGCAGCTTTATGGCGGACAAGACTACGGCTTCACCTCGTGGCGCCCCACGCTTTACGCCTATATCCTGTTTGCGATCTGCCTCAGCTGGGGTCAGGTGCTGATCAAGGGCGAGCATGGCAAGCGCATCCTGTTCGTGCTGCCCGCAGCCCTGTTCGTGATCTCGCTGGTGGTATTTCCGCTGCTCTTTGGCCTTGTGATCGCGTTCTCCGACTGGAACCTTTCCAGCCCCAATGGCCGCCAGTTCAACGGCTGGGCCAACGTGCGCCAGATGTGGGCCGATCCGTTCTACTGGAACGCGCTGACCAACATGGTCTGGTATGTGCTGGCGATCCTGCCCGAATATGTGATCGCCTTCGCCCTTGCGCTGATGCTCAACGCCGAAATCCGGGCCCGCAAGTTCTTCCGCGTCGCCTTCCTTTTGCCGCTGATGCTGTCGCCCGTCGCCGTCAGCTGGATGATCGGCAAATCCATGCTGGAAATCCGCTTCGGCCCCCTCGCGTCGCTGGCGCGGCTGGTCGGCTGGGACAATCCATCCTTCTTCGGCTCGTCCTGGATCGCCAAGGCCACCATCATGGCGATGGACGCCTGGACCTTCATCCCGTTCATGATGATCATGCTGCTGGCGGGACTGCAGGCGATCCCGAAAGAGTTGACCGAGGCCGCCCGCGTCGACGGCGCCAAGGGCTGGCGCGCCTTCTGGGAGGTCACCTTCCCCCTCATGCTGCCCGTCTCGATCACCGCCGTGCTGATCCGCCTGATCTTCAAGCTGAAGCTGGCCGACATCATCATCAACGTCACCTCCGGCGGACCGGGTGGGGCGACCGACAGCGTGACCTCGTTCATCTTCCGCGAATACCGCGACCGCTCGAACGTCGGTTACGGCACGATGCTGGCAATGTTCTATCTGGTGATCATCATTGTCGTGATGACCGTGTTGATGAAACTCGCCGACCGCTGGATGAGGCCCAAATTCTGATGACCGCGCAAATCTTTCACGACAGCAGCACCGACCTTTCCCACCGCGCCAAATGGTGGACCGGACGCACCCTGATCTACGGGGCACTGGCGCTGTGGGCCTTCATCTCGCTTTTCCCGATCTATTGGACCATCACCACCAGCTTCAAGATGGCGCCCGACGTGATGAAAGGCAGCCTCGTTCCGTGGGTCGATTTCCAGCCCAAATGGCTGGGGTGGAAATCGCTGGGTCTGTCGCCGCAAACTATCCTGACCGAATCGACCGTCCGCGACGAGTTTCTGCGCCGTTTCAACAATTCGGTCATCATCTCGGCCACCTCGTCGGTGCTGGCAGTGGTCCTTGGCAGCCTTGCGGCCTACGGCCTGTCGCGCTTCAGCTATAAATTCCTGTGGATGAAGAATGAGGACATCTCGTTCTTCTTCCTTTCCCAGCTGATCCTGCCACCCGTGGTCCTCGCCCTGCCGATGCTGGTTCTGTACAAGGAACTCAACCTCCTCGACAGCCGCGTCGGCCTGATCGCGCTTTACACCCTGTCGGTCCTGCCCATCGTCATCTGGATCATGCGCGACCAGTTCGCCGGCATCCCGACCGAGTTGGAAGAGGCCGCCATGGTCGATGGCCAGTCGATCTGGGGCGCGTTCCTGACCATCATCCTGCCCATCGCCCTGCCCGGGATGGTGGCTGCCCTGATCCTGTCGCTGGTCCTGACTTGGAACGAATACTTCTTCGCGGCCCTGCTGACCTCGACCTATGCCAACACCCTGCCGGTGATGGTGGCCAGCCAGACCGGCAGTCAGGGCATTTCGTGGTGGTCGATGGCCGCTCTGTCCTTTGCCGCCATCCTGCCCCTTGTGATCATCGGGGTGTTTCTGGAACGCTTCATCATCAAGGGCATGGCCGCCGGCGCTGTGAAATAGGGGGCGGTCAAGCAATGCTCAAAGGCATCGACCAACGCCTGTCCGCCGACCTTGTCCAAGCGCTCATGCTGATGGGCCACGGTGACGATCTGGTGGTTTGCGACGTCAACCACCCCGCCGCCACCATCGCCGCCGAGACGACCTTTGGCCGGATCATCGACATGGCGGGCTGTGACATCCTGACCGCGACCCGCGCCATCCTGTCGCTCTTGCCGCTCGACAGCTTTGTGCCCGCACCGGTCAGCCGGATGGAGGTGGTGGGCGACGCGGCCAAGGTCCTGCCGTTGTTTGCCGACATGCAGGCGCTCTGCAGCATTGTCGAAGGCCGCGAGATCGCCGTGCAGGTTCTGGAGCGGTTCGATTTCTACGCCGCCGCCAAAGGAGCCTTTTGCATCGTGCGGACCGGTGATTCCGGCCCCTATGGCTGTTTCATCCTGAAAAAGGGTGTGGTGGATCTGCCGCCCTTGGCGTGAAGCCGGGGCCATGATGCAGGCCGCAGGGCTCCCCCCCCGGTCCCCGGCGACAAGTGGAACAGTTGATGGCGTCAACCGGGCAGGTCCAGAAGCTGCCTCAGGTGCTGCAGGATCACGGCCACCCCGGCCTCGCCCTGCACCTTGGTCGCCTTGGGGGCTGAGGCGGTGTACCAGGTGTCATTCTCGGCCATCCGCTGCGGCTCCACCAGCTCCGGGCAAAGGGCCAGCATCAGCGCGGTCTCGCCCTCGCCCGCGTGGTCGAACGGGAAATGCTCGGCCACTTCGGGCGGCATCAGGGGATGAATGGAAATCCAGTTGAAGGGATTGTCGCCCTTGGCATGGCCCTCGTAGTACTCCGCCATCTCGCCCTTGCCCCACCAGCCCATGCCGCGCGTCGCCTCAAGATGCGCAAAGGTGGCCTGCCGGGCGGCGAGGCGAAAGCTGAGGTCGGTCGGCATCCCTTGGCGGAAATTCTCGGTCTGGTGGTGGATGATGCCGTGGATGTTGCGAAAGCCGATGTTCAGAAGGCCTGCAAAAAGGTTCTGGGCAAAGGGCAGGAAACTGCCGGCATCGACCTGCAGGGTGCCAGTGCCTGCCGGACCCGCCACGGCATGCGACGCCGCACCATAGGCAAAGGCGGGCAGCAGGATCAGCCGGTCGGGGTTTGCCGCCTCCAGCCGTTCGACCGACCGGGTGACGGCCAAGAAGTCAACGCCGACCGGCAGATGCTCGCCATGATATTCCTGCACCCCGATCGGCAGCACCGCCGGGATATTCGCCGCGATCGCCGCCCGGATCTGATGGGGCCGCATGAATTCCAGACGCATGTCACAACCTCGCTGCGATGTCCTTGGTCTGTTCGTAAAGCGCGCGGAACAACGGGTACTGGCGGGCATAGACCGGGTGAGCGCCCGCCTGCACCACCTCTGCCGCCGGGTTCCAATCCTCGATCTTTGCCGTCCCGCCAACGGCGCGCGCCGCGAGCCAGGCGTTGCCGAAACTGGCCCCGGTCGTGACCCGTGCCACCACCTGATCCAGCCCCGTCAGGTCCGAGGTCGCCTGCAACCACGGCCGGTTCTTGGTCCCGCCCCCCACCGCCAGCACGCGCTTCGGCGCGGCCCCGGCCTCGGCATAGGTGTCGGTGATGTGCCGCGTGGCACTGGCGATCCCCTCCAGCACCGCGCGGTAAAGGTCGCCGCGCCCATGCGTCAGGTTCAGGCCAAAGAAGGCACCCTTGGCGTTGGTGTCATGGATCGGCGTCCGCTCACCACTGAAATAGGGCAGGCAGATCAGTCCCTTGGCGCCAGGGGGCGAGGCCAGCGCCTCCTCCGTCAGGGTCGCAAAGGCACTGTCGCGCGGCAGGTCGCGCGCAAACTGGTCGCGGAACCAATGCGTCAGCGTGCCACTTGTCGCCAAGCCCGCCATCGCCGCATGTTGCCCCGGATAAAGCCAGGGCGCATGCCACAGACGCGCATCGCTCAGCCGCCGGTCGGTGACCTGAATGATGAAGATGGTCGAGCCATACATCATCATCATGTCGCCCGGCGCCGTAACGCCAACCGACACCGCCTCGGACGCCGCATCAATCGTGCCGCAGGTGACGGGCGTGCCGGCAGCCAGCCCGGTTTCCGCCGCCGCCCGCGCCGTCACATGGCCCGCGATCTCGGTTGACCACATGAGGTCCGGCAGCCTGTCGCGCCCGCAGATGTCCCCCAGTTCCGGGCACCAG